>JAXDPC010000039.1:0-14571 GCA_034668525.1 Sphingomonadales bacterium | reverse complement strand
GCGTCGACGATGAGGTCGAGCTCGGCCTGGCTGAGCACGGCGTCGTCGACCACCACCGGGCCGGTCGGCGCCCCGGTGCCGGTGTCGGTGTCGGGGTCCGGAGTCCCGCCGGTGCCGCCGTCGCCGGTCCCGCTGCCCGTCGGAGCCGGCTGCTCCGGCTCCTCGACGACCGGAACGACGATTGGTGCCGCCGGGGGCGGAGCCTCGGCACTGACGAAGGCGCTCGCGCCGGTCGGCATCGTCACTTCGCCGGTGGTGGTGATTACGCCGGTGGGGAGCACGGTATCGTTGTTGTTGCGCTGGCTGACGAACGTGGCGACCGCGTTTGCACCGAGATCCTCGATCCGGAACAGGCCGCCGGTCGTGTTGTTGCGCAGCTCGATCTGGCCGGCCGCGCCGGCATTGTTGGTCGTGTTGTTGGCGTTGGCCGGCACGTTGTCGGAATTGAGGTCGACGCTGAGCGTCACGCCGGTACCTTGAGACGTTCCCGGGCTCGCCAGGATGTCGAGCACGTTCGCGCCGCCGGTGTTCGTCATATTGTTGCCGAACATGGTCAGGTTGAAAATGTGGTTGGTGCCGACATTGCCGCCGCGGACCGTGATCTCGACCGTGTCGCCGACGCCGCTGCCGTTGCCGTTGTTGGTGATCGTATTGCCCTGCAGCAGGACGTTGGTGGTCATGTCGCCGCCGCTGGCGAAATTGTCCCAATTGCTCTCGATCTCGATGCCGGTGCGGCTGTCGTCGGTGACCAGCGGGCTTTGGCCGGTGTTGCCGATGTTGTTGTTCTTGAAGGTGAGGTTCGTGCCGCTGAGGGTGCCGCCCGCGACCGAGTTCAACAGCGTCCTGATTCCCATCAGCCCGATGTTGGTGTTCATCACGTTGTTGTTGACTTCGATCGTGTGCACGCCCTGCGTGCTGGCGTTGGCCTCGATCCCGAACGAGATCGCGTCCCGCCGGAAGATGTTGGAGATCGTGTTGCCTTCGATCTTGCCGTTGAGCTGGCCGCCGGAGACGCCGGTCGTCGCCGCATTGACCGCGACCGCGCCGGTCAGCGCCTGAACGCGCGCAAGATTGTTGAAGGTGTTGCCCTCGCCGGGGTTGAGGCCGCCGACCTGGAAGTTGAGCTTGCCGCTGCCGGCGAGTGCGAGGAACAAAGTGTTGTTGCCGTCGCCGCTGGTATTGTCGGCGTCGTGGAAATTGTTGCCCTGGATGACGGCGTCGATCGTGCCCGAACCGTCGTTGTTGATCTGGACGCCGTCGTCGTCGAGCAAGGTGAATTCGGAATTCTTGACCGAGATGTCGCCGCTGGTCGCGCCCTCGGCATCGAAGAGGAAGCCGTCCGCGCCCGTCGCCGAGGTCGTGAACAAGGCGTTCTGGATCGTGAACGACGTGAAATTGGTGTTGGTGTTGGTGACGGTGATGCCGCGGCTCTGCACCGTCTGCCAGTCGGTGACGCGGCTGTTGTGCGTGAACTCGTTCACTCCGCCGAGGTTGATCGCCTCCCACCCGCTGTCGCCGCCGGCGTCGATGTTGACCGCCTGCAGCCTGATCGACCCGCCGCCATTGCTGTTGACGCCGTCCGAGCCGACGTTGGTCGGGTTCGTCAGGTTCATCTGGCGGATGGTGACGTTGCTGGCGTTGGTCAGCGCGATCGCGTGCCCGCTGGTGCCCGAGATGGTGCCGCCCGAGCCGTCGCGGTCGTAGAGGCCGGAGGTCTGCGACTGGTCGCCGAGCACGGTGAAGGCGCCCGTGCCGGTGCCGTTGAGGACGATGCCGTTGGTCCCGCCGGTCTGGTTGATGCTGTCGAACGTGACGCCGCCGGCGCCGATCGTGGTGCTGAGCGCGCTGAAGGCGACAGCGCCGCCGCCGCCGCCGGCGGTCACGTTGATCGTGTTGCCGCTGCCGACGTCGGAGACGGTGATCGTCCCGCCGTTGCTGGCGACGATGCCGCTGCCGCTGGTGGTCGTGATGTCGAGGCCGAGATCGTCGGCGTTGAAGTTGATCGTCTTGCCCGTATTGTTGGTGAGAGTGACGGCAGTGTTCGTCGTCGTCGTCAGCTGCACCTGGCCGTTGAACGCGATCGTTCCGCCGGTATTGCTCTCCTGGATGAGGATTCCGGTCGAGCCGGCGGTCGCGGCGATCGAGCTCGTCGTCGAGAAGGTGATGTTGTTGGTCGTGTCGTGCTGGTTGATGTGGACGACGCGGCCGGAATTGTCGGTGATCGAGCCGCCGAAGGTCACTCTGGCCGTGCTGTTGTCGACGACGAAGGCGTCGCCGGTGGGATTGGTAATCGCGGTGTTGGAGATGAAGGCGAAGGAGCCGCCCGAGCCGGTATCGATGTCGATGCCCGCGTCGCCGCCGTGCAGCACGTTGGCACTGCTCATCGTGTAGGTGCCGTCGGCGTTGCTGAACTGCAGGCCGGTGCCGTTGGTGGCGTCCAGGGTCGCGGTCGTCTGGAAGGTCAGCGTGCCGCCCGAATGGTTGGTGACGTCGAGGATGGCGAAGTTGGTGTTATGGGTGACGTCCATGTCGAAGTTGAGCGATGCCGTGCTGTCGGCGACGGTGATGGCGATGCCGCCGACGCTGGTCGTCGCGCCCATGGTCGCGGTGCCGCCGATCGAAACGCTGCCGGACGAGCCGTTGGTGATGGCGAGGCCCGAAGTGCCGCCGTTGATCGTCGTGGTGCCGGTCAGCGAATAGATGCCGTCGGCATCGTTGAAGACGAGGCCGCCGCCGGCGCTCGAGAACAGCGTGCCGGTGGTGAAGGCGATCGTGCCGGTGGCGTGGCCGCCCGAGACGCTGACCAGCGATCCGGTTGCCAGGCCGTGATTGAGCACACCGGTATAGCTCGTGGAAACGGTGCCGCCGGAGACGTTGAACGACGCGCCGCTGGCATTGGTCATCAAGCCGGTGCCGAGCGCGAGCGTGCCGGTAATGTTGGTCAGCGAGACGTTGTTGACGATCGCGCCGCTGCCCATGGAGGTCGTGCTCGAAAGGCCGTTGCCCGCGATCGTGCCGTCGGAGAGGTTGAGCGCGGCGCCGCTGGCGTTGACCGTCGACTGGTAGCCCGGAGTCCCCGCGTTGAGCGCGGCGGGGTTCAGGTTGAGGGTGCCGAAGCTGCCCGCCTGGTTGTCGGTGATGCCGCCGGTATTGGTGCCGTTGCCGACGATCTCGATGCCGGCGATCGTGTTGTTGGTGGCGACGGTGACGGTATAGCCGTTGGTCCCGCTCGAGCTGATCGTCGAGTTGCTGCCCGCATTCGCCAGCGTGAAGCCCGCGACCTTGAGGTCCGCGCCGCTGCCGATCAGTTGCTGGTTGGCCTCGAGCACGATGGCGCCGATGCCGAGACCCTTGACATAGATGGTGTCGCCCGCGCCGTCCTTGTTGGCCGTGTTGAGATTCGTGATCGAGTTGAACGGATTGGCGGACGTGCCCGTCCCGTTCGAGACCGCGCCCCCGTCGACGTACCAGACTTCGCCGGTCAGCGTGACCGAGACCGTCCCCATGCTGGTGAGGTTGTCGCCCGTGGTGGCGTAATTGCCGTCGAGGCCCGCGTCCTCGATGATGTAGGTGAAGGTGTCGACGCCGATGTCGCCGGCCTGGTTGACGTAGGTGAACGAGCCGTCGGCGAACATGGTGAAGCTGCCGTCCTGGGAGCTGGTGCCGGTGGCCGGGCGGACCTGGAAGCCTTGGATGTTGTCGCCGGCGATGACCCCCGTGCCGAGCGTCGAGGAGCCGCGGTCGTTGGACAGCACGTTGGCGAGGACGATGAGCGAGGGATTGCCGCTGGGATTGCCGTTGGTGCCGAGCGCCTGCTGGCCGGCGGTGCCGACGCGCAGCACGGTGTTGCCGACCGCGGTGAAGCTGTCGTTGAACGCGATCGGGGAGACGTTGAGCGTGCCCGCGATCATCGTCTCGCCGGAGAAGGTGTCCTCGATCGTCACCTCGGTGGCGTCGGTCGTGCCGCCATTGGTGATGATCAGCTTGTGATAGAGGACGTCGCCCGGATCGACATTGCCCGGCGGCGGCGTGGTCGAGCTGGTCTCGTCGCCATCGGTAAGAAGGGTCGTTTCGCGGATGACGCTCATATCTGCAGACATTATTACTTCCCCCACTGGGCTTTTGATGGCGGCGGCGCGCAGGTCCCCGGGCGCGCACGATCCGCCTCGAAGGGGAGCATGGCACTGAAATCCAACGGTGACCAGCCGGATTCCGCGGATATCCGTTTCTTTCTGCGACGGAAGATGCCGCCTTCCGGCGCAAAAAAGAACGGGGCCGAAACGGCCCCGTCCTCCTCTTTAGTCCCGACCCTGCATCAAGTGCGCGGCGGGAAGACCCCCTGAAGCGCGATGCAGAAATAGCAGGTAAGATAAGGCATCATATTGTTGTGCGGCTGGTCCCCCCCGGCCGGCGCAAGCGCTTGCGGTGCGAGAATCGCTCCGCCCGCGGGGGCGGCGGCATACATCTGGTTGCCGGCGGCGAACAGCATGTCGGCGGGCGTCAGGAACGAGGCATCGTCCTCGACGCCTTTCATCCCGTGGCTGTGCGCCGGGATCTCGCTCTCGAGCAGGGACACCGTCTCGCTGCCGCCCGTCTCGCCCAGATCGTGGAGACTGAGCCCCGGTCCCTGCCCGGGATGCATCGGGGCGCGGCCCTGCAGGTCCGGCAAAGCGAAGGTGGACTTGCCGTTGCCGCCATAAGTGGTGCCGAGCAGCGAGAAGAGCGCGGTGTTCTGCGAAAGCGGCATCAGTTGCCCGTCGCACCACGCCCAGCCCTTGGGCGCGAAGTTGAACGGAAAGATGCGAATTTCAGCGACGAATGGATCGGCCATTGCGAAGCTCTCCTCAGGTTGGGCTCGGGAAGATGCCGAACAGCGAAATGATGAAATCCACGCACAGATAAGGCTGGAAGTTGGTGTGCGGCTGGCTGCCGCCGACCGGCCCGATCGACTGCGCGGACATGTTCGCGGGATTGTCCAGCAGGTTGAAATAAGTGGCAGCCTGCGTCGCGGCAGCGATATTGTTCCCGGGCGTAGAGGACGCAGCGGTCCCGGTCGACGCCAGCAGCGCGTGGGTGTGCGCCGGAATCTGGTTGACGGTGAGGGTGATCTCCTCCGCCCCGCCGGTTTCGGCGAGGATGAAGCCGTTGCCCTGGTGGAGCGGCAGCCGCCCGCGCAGGTCCGGCAACGCGAAAGTCTCCTGGCCGTCCCCGCCATAGGTCGTGCCGATCAGTTGGAAGAGCGTCTCGTTCTCCGAGATGGGCAAGAGCTGCCCCTCGCAGAACATCCATCCCGCGGGCGCGAAATTGCCCGCGAACATGCGGATCTCACCGACATAAGGCTGTGCCATTTCGTGCCCCCCTCAATTCGGCGACGGAAAAATGCCCTGAAGGGCGATGCAGAAGCTGAGCGTCAGGAACGGCTGCATGTTGAGATGCGCCTGGCTCCCACCGGTGGCCGTCGTCGAATTCGCGTTCATCGCGGTGAGGTTTTGCGCCGGGCCGTAGGTGTTCGCCCCGGCCTTCGCCAGAACGTTGTTGAGCGGCGTCGTTGCCGTGCCGGCAGCGTTGTTCACCTGCACGACGTGGACGTGCGTCGGCAGCTCGGCGATGGTGAGAGTATGCGCCTGCTCGCCGCCGCGCTCGCCGAGCGTGTGCCCGCTGCCGACATGAATCGGCACGCGGCCGCGGAAGTCGGGAAGCGCGAAATTGACCCGGCCGTCGCCGCCGAAGGTGGTGCCGAGCAGCGAGAATAGCGGCTGGTTCTGGTTGATCGGCAGGAGCTGGCCGTTGCACAGCGCCCAGCCCTTCGGTGCGAAGACGAAGGACATCAAGCGGATTTCTGACAGGAATGGCTCAGCCATCTCGCTCCCCCCTGTTGCGAGTACGAAAGCGAGTCATACAGCAACGAAAGCAAAAGAAAAGCCCTCGTTTAAATTTCGCTTTGCGTAGAATAAATTACTGGTTTATACTAAAAACGATGTGTATATTACTTAAGCTGTTGAAATAAGCCGACTAGAGCATCTCGCCGACATGGCGCGACAGCCGCTCGGCTTCCTCGTCCAGAAACGCCTCGCCCCAGCGGCGGCGCGCGCGGTAGACCGGGACGCTCCGCGCCAGCGACACGCATTGCGCGAAGTGCCGCTCGGTCAGCCCGAGCAGCCGGACGAAGCCGCCGCGATAGGTGTTGGCGACGAGCGCCTCCGCCGCCTCGCCGGGGCTGAGCCGCTCGATCGTCGGCGCGCCTTGCGCCTCGTCGAGCAGGTAGCAGGCCGCGAGCGGCCGCGGCGTCGACGGGGCCGAGGGCGGCACCGGAACGTCATATTTGTCCTGCCCGTCGAACGAGCGGTCATAGGCCATGCTGTCGCGGCCGCTGCGGGCGAGGGCGTCGCTCCAGAGGCGGAGCCGCGGTACCCCGGGCAGGACCAGGGGAGCGCCCGCTTCGTCCCGGCCGATCGCGCAGACATCGTCGCAGAGCACCTCGCGGCCAAAGCCCGCGAACCAGGCGGCCAGCGTCGACTTGCCGGCGCCCGACCGCCCGGCAAAAGCGACGGCGCGCTCGCCATGCGCCACCGCATTGGCATGGAGCGGCAGAATGCCGCGCTGGTGGAGCAAAGCGCCCATCGCCGAGCCGAGCAGATAGACCCTGAGGTTGCGCTCGCTCGCGCCCGGCTCGGGGTCGATCAGTATCTCCCTGCCGTCCGCGATCCGAAAGCGCCCGACCTCGGGAACCGACAGGAACAGCGCATCGTCCGCCACGGCGACCGGCCGGTCCTGCGCGGCGACGGCGCCGAAGCGGGCGGCGACGTCCGGATCGCCGTCGCCTTCCGGGAAACCGGGGAGCGCCAGCTCCGAAGCGATGCTCAGGCCGAACAGGGCGTAGCAATGCGCCGCGGTCACCGCGCCCCGGCCGGCGGGAATTGCGCCACCTCCTCATAGCCTTCGGCTTCGCCGCCGATCACCGTTTCGCCGCCGACGCTGAGCCAGACATGGGCGCGCAACTCGCTGTCCCGCGCCATGCCGTAATGGAGGATGGCGTCGACGCCGCGTCTGCGCAGCATCCTCCTCAGCGCCAGCGCCGATTCGAAGCACAAAGCGCGCCACGGCACCCTGCGGCACCAGGCGCGGACCACCGCGCGCAGCAGCGCAAGGTCGGCATCGCCTTCCGTCCGCGGCGCGGCGCGGACGGCGACGATGCGCGGAAAGGGCAGCAGCCGGATCGCCAGCGAGGCGCCGACCACGGCCGCCGCCGCCTCGGCATGCAGCGCCATCCGCCGGGGGCCCAGCCGCGTCCTCAGGGATGTATCCTTTACCGCCATGGACGGGCTCTAGCGGATCGGCCGAGGGGGCGGCAATGTTCAAGCGGGGGCGCCTCGGCTAAGCCGATGCCATGGAGCTTCCCGCCGAATTCGCCTTGCTCGTCGCCTGCTGCCGGCGCCCGCCGTCCACGGAGGCCGAGGAGGCGGTGCGCAGGGCAGCGGCGGCGGTGGACTGGCCGCTGCTGCTCGCCACGGCAGCGCGTCACCGGGTCGAGGGGCTGGTCCATGACGGCCTGCGCCGCGCCGGCGCCCCGGTGCCGGCGGAAGCGGCTGAGAAGCTCGCCGCCGAGGCTTCGGGGATCGCCCGCGAGAATTTGCTCTACGCGGCGGAGGCGCTGCGCCTGTCGGAGCGTTTCGAGCGCGCGGGGATCGCCCACCTGTTCGTGAAGGGCGTCACGCTCAACATCCTCGCTTACGGGACGCTGGCGCTGAAGCGCTCGCGCGACATCGATCTGCTGGTCGCGCCGGAGGATTATGCCGCCGCCTGCGGGACGCTGGCCGAAGCGGGCTATCGCTGCATCCATCCGCCCGGCGCCGATCTCGAGGGCGTCCTGCGCTATGCGGCCGCCGCGAAGGACAGCGCCTGGCGCTCCGAGGCCGGCATCAAGGTGGAGCTGCATCAGCGGCTGACGGAGAATCCGATGCTGCTCCCCGGCGTCGACGCGCGGTCGCCCGCGCAGCGGGTCGAGATAGCGCCGGGAGTCTCGCTGCCGACGCTGCGCCGAGAACAGCTGTTCGCCTACCTTTGCGCACACGGCGCCTTCACCGCCTGGTCCCGCCTCAAATGGCTCGCCGACCTCGCCGCCCTCGTCGCCGGGGAGGAGGAAGCGGGGATCGAGCGGCTCTACCGCCATGCCGCCGCGCTCGCGCCCGGCCGAGCCGCGGCGCAGGCCCTGCTGCTCGCGCATCGCCTGTTCGGCACGCGGCTCGGTCCGGCCCTCGAGGCGGAGCTGCGCGCCGACCGGGTCACGCTCTACCTCGAGCGCACGGCCCTGGTGACGATGGCGGGGGGCGGCGCGCGGGAGCTCGGGCATCGCCCGTTCGGCGCCGCGCGGCTCAACCTGTCCGTGCTGATGCTGCAGCCCGGGTGGCGCTACAAGGCAGCGGAAATCGGCCGCAAGCTCCCGTCGGTTCCCCGTGCCCTCAGGGCGGCGATGACGGGCCGCCGGGCGCCCTGACCGAGGCGCATGGAAAATCCTCCGGCGACGGGCTAGGCGGAGCCTCTACTCCCCCTCAGGAGCATATGCCGGAGATGGACAGGAGCGCGCAGAACCGGGGCACGAGCGAGGTCCGCGAAGCGCACCGGTTCGATATCGCCCGGCTCGACCAATGGATGCGCGGCAATGTCGAAGGCTATTCCGGGCCGCTGACCGTCGAGCAGTTCAAGGGCGGCCAGTCCAATCCCACCTACAGGCTCGCGACGCCGGGGCGCAGCTACGTGCTGCGGCGCAAGCCTCCCGGCAAGCTGCTCCCGGGCGCCCACGCCGTCGATCGCGAATATCGGGTGATCAGCGCGCTGGCCGCCCAGGGCTTCCCGGTCGCGCGCGCGTTCGGCCTCTGCCTCGACGAAGCGGTGATCGGCACCGCTTTCTACGTGATGGACATGGTCGAAGGCCGGATCTTCTGGGACCCGACCTTCGCCGAAGTGCCGCGCGAGGAGCGTCCGTCCTACTTCGACGCGATGAACGCCACGATCGCGCAGCTGCACGGCATCGACCCCGAGGCGGCCGGGCTCGGCGACTATGGCAAGCCCGGCAATTATTTCGCGCGGCAGATCGCGCGCTGGTCGCAGCAATATGAGAGCGACGTCCAGGCCGGGCGGGTGGCGGCGATGGACCGGCTGGTCGCGTGGCTGCCGGACAACATCCCGCCGGATGAGCCGCAGGCCCGGATCATTCACGGGGACTTCCGCTGTGACAACATGATCTTCCACGCCGAGCGGCCGGAGGTGCTGGCGGTGCTCGACTGGGAGCTGTCGACGCTCGGCCACCCGCTCGCCGATTTCAGCTACCATCTGATGATGTACCGCATGCCCGACGCGCTCGGCCAGGCGGACCTGCCGGCACTGAACATACCCTCCGAGGAGGATTATGTCGCGGCCTATTGCCGCCGTACCGGGCGTGACGGCCTGCCCGATCTCGATTTCTACATGGCCTTCAACCTGTTCCGCCTCGCCGGCATCGTCCACGGCATCAAGGGGCGTCTGGTTCGCGGCACCGCCGCCTCGGCCCATGCCGCCGAGATGGCGAAAAGGCTGGAGCCGCTGGCCGAGCTCGCCTGGGCGCAGGCGCAGAAGGCGGGCGCGGCCTAGACCTGTTCAGTCCGTCGCTTTGGCCTTACGTTCCGGACCGGCAATTGCCGCGGGGGGAAGATGGCGGAAGGCCCGGCACGGCGACCGACGACGGAAAGGCTGCGGCGGGCGCTGAAGCAGATCGGCCTCGCCCGTCTCGCTTTGTCCTTCCTGTTCCTGCTCGGCGCTTTGTGGCTCGCCCGCGCGAGCTGGGAGCTGCCGCTCGCCGGCGACGCCGAGCGCGCGCTCTACGACCTCCGAGTCTTTCGCACCGCCGGGATCGCCGAGGAGCAGGACGGCCGCATCGTTCTTGTAACCTATGACGACGACACGTTGCGGCAGCTGCGCAAGCGCTCGCCGCTTGACCGGGCGATGCTGGCGCGGGCGCTGCGGGCGATCGACGCGATGGGGCCGCGCGGGATCGGCGTCGACATCCTGCTCGACCAGCCGCAGGACGAGGACGAGGAGCTCCTCCAGACCTTGCGCGGGATGCGCGCGCCGGTCTTCCTCGGCTTCGCCTCCGCCCAGGCCAACGCCGCCCAGATCGGCTACGAGCAGGAGCAGTTCCTGCGCGAGTTCATCGGCCGCGCGGGCGGCGGGCGGGCCAGGCCGGCCAGCATCCGGATGGAGACCGACCAGAACGACAATGTCGTGCGCCGCTGGCCGGCCCAGCGCGCGGGGTTGCCCCCTTACCTCGCCAACGCGCTGTCGCCGGCCCACCCCGAATTCGCGAACTACACGCGCAGCATCGACTTCCGGCTGCCGCGCAATCCGGACGATGCCGTGTTCGTCAACCTGCCGATCCACGTCGTCGCCGAATTCCCCGACGCGGTGCGCGAGTCGATCGCCGGGCGCTACGTGCTGATCGGCGGCAATATCTTCGACGACGACGATTTCGAGACCCCGATGACGCGCTTCACCGGGCGCTGGACCAAGGGCGTCGAGGTCCACGCCCACATGCTCGCCCAGCAGCTCGACGGGCGCATGCCCGCGCCGGTGCCGCACTGGGCCTTGTGGGCCGCCGCCATCCTCGCCGTCGCGGCCGGCGCCTTTTCCAGCCTGCTCGAGCTGCGCGGGTGGAAGCTGGCGCTGATCCTCGCCGCGCAGATCGCCGGCATCGTCGCCTTGCCCTTCTGGCTGCAGTCGGCGGGGGTGGACACGCTCGACCTTCCGGCCTTCGGCTGGGGGGTCGGCTGGCTCCTCGCCTTCGTCGGCGTCGGCATGGCGGCGCGCGCGGTCGGCTCCGAGCAGCGCCGCTTCGCCCAGTCGGCGCTCGGCAAATATCTGCCGCGCGACATCGCCAGCGAGATCCTCCGCCAGCCCGAATTGCTCGCCCTGCGCGGCGAGAAGCGCCAGATCTACGCTCTGTTCACCGATCTCGAGGGCTTCACCAAATTGAGCCACGCGATCACCCCGGAGCAGCTCTCGACCCTGCTCAACCGCTATCTCGATCTGATGAGCGACATCGTGCTCCGCCACGGCGGCACCATCGACAAGTTCGTTGGTGATGCCGTTGTCGCCTTCTGGGGCGCGCCCATCGCCCGCCCCGACGATGCCGAGCGGGCGGCGAAGGCGGCGGTGGCGATGTTCGAGGCCGGCGAGGCGTTCCGGCGCGACCCCGGCCAGGGCATCCCGCCGGTCGGCTGCACCCGCGTCGGCCTCCACCGGGGCGAGGCGGTGGTCGGCAATTTCGGCGGCGAGGGGCGCATCCAGTACACCGCTTTGGGCGACGGCATGAACACGGCGGCGCGGCTCGAATCGGCCAACAAGCTCCTGAAGACGACCATCCTGGTCAGCGCCGAGGCGATGGCGGAGACCGGGCTCGACTGGTTCCGGCCGATGGGCCGGGTGGTGCTGAGCGGCCGCGCCACCGCGGTCGAGTTGTGGGAGCCGGTGCCGCACCTGCCCGCCGCGCTGCGCGCCGGACTCGCCGATCTTTGGCACCGGTTCGAGAAGGGCGAAGATGGAGCGCTGGCCAAGCTGGAAGCGCTGGCTGCCGCGCATAAGGAGGATGAAGCGTTGCAGCTATTCGTGTATCGTCTGCGCGAAGTCGGCCCGGGAGGTAGCTTTGTTCTGGCGTCAAAATAGGCTCGGTCTCACCCGTTTCGCGGTTGTCGCCGTCGCCGCCCTGAGCGCGAGCGCGGCCGCCGCAAACGTCCTCATCGTCCGCTCGTCCGGCCCATCGGCCAGGGCCTATCCGCCCGGCCGTTCGCTGCCCCCCAACGCGCGCGTCACCTTGCGCCAGGGCGACACCATCGTCCTGCTCGACGGCCGCGGCACGCGCACGCTCCGCGGGCCTGCGAGCTTCGCGGCCGGCGCCGCCGCCCAGGTGACGACCCGCAGCGCGCTCACCGTCAACAATAATGGCCGCATCGGCCGGGTCGGCGCCTCGCGCGGCACGCCGGAGCAGCCGCGCAGCCCGTCCATCTGGCACGTCGACGTCTCGCGCAGCGGCACCGTCTGCGTGCCCGGCGCGTCCAACGTCATGCTCTGGCGCCCCAGCGCGACCCGCACGCTCAACCTCGAGATCGGTCCGGCGATGATGGGCGGCACGCCGCGCACGATCGCCTGGACGGCGGGCGATGCGACCTTGGCCTGGCCGTCCGACCTGCGTATCGCCAACGATTCCGAATATCGGCTCAGCGTCGCCGGCGTGCCGGTCCCGACCCGGCTGCGCTTCCGAATCCTCCCCGCGACGCCGAGCGGCATCGAGGCCACCGCCGCCGCCCTGATCCAGAACGGCTGCCAGGCCCAGCTCGACCTCCTGATCGAGACCGTCCAGCAGCCGGCGTAGGGAAGGGACAGCCTATCTGGCTGTCCCCTATCGCCCGGGGTTGGGGGACAGCCCGGGGACAGCCTATTTGGCTGTCCCCCCTTCACCTCCGCAGCAAGGGGACAGCCAGATAGGCTGTCCCTTGGCTGTCCCCGCCCCCTGCCTCAGTGGCCGCCCGTCACCGGGAATCCGCGCCGCCGCAGCAGCGCATTCACGTCCGGGTCGCGCCCGCGGAACTGGCGATAGGCTTCGGCGCGGTCGGTCTCGTTGCCGGTCGAAAGCAGAAAGCGGGCAAAGCGCTGGGCCGTCGCGGGGTCCCAGACATTGCCCGATTCCTCGAACGCGGCCCAGGTGTCGGCGTCCATCACCTCGGACCAGAGGTAGGAATAATAGCCGGCCGAGTAGGCGTCGGACGAGAACAGGTGGTTGAACTGGGGCAGGCGGTGCCGCATCACGATCTCGCGCGGCATGCCGAGCTCCGCCAGCGTCTCCCGCTCGAACGCGTCCGGATCGACCACCCCGTCGGGCCGCAGATGCAGCCGCATGTCGACCAGGGCCGAGGCGAGATATTCGACCGTGGCGAAGCCCTGGTTGAACGTGCGCGACGCCTCGATGCGCCGGACCAGCGCCTGCGGCATCGGCTGGTTGGTCCGGTAGTGGCGCGCGAAGCGGTTCAGCGTCTCGGGCGTCAGCACCCAATTCTCGTGCACCTGGCTCGGATATTCGACGAAGTCGCGCGGCGTGCCGCCGAGGCTCGGATAATTGATGTCCGAGAGGAAATAATGGATGGCGTGGCCGAATTCGTGGAACAGGGTCTCGGCGTCGTCGAGGCTGATCAGCACCGGCTCGCCCGGCCCCGGCTTGGTGAAATTGTTGTTGTTCGAGCCGAGCACGATGCTGTCGCCGAGCAGGCGCGAGCGGCTGCGATAGGTCGTCGCCCAGGCGCCCGAGCGCTTGCCGGTGCGCGCGAACATGTCGCCGTAGAAGACGCCGACGTCCCTCCCCTGCCGGTCGGCGACGTGCCAGACCCGGACGTCGGGATGCCAGGTCGGCACCCTGCCGGTGATCTCGTGGAACTCGAGCCCGTAAAGCTGGCCCGCCATGTGGAACATGCCCTCGATCATGTTGGAGAGCTGGAAATAGGGCTTGATCTCGTCCTGGGAGAGATTGAACCGCTGCTGGCGGACCTTCTCCATATAGTAACGATAGTCCCAGGGCTCGATCGTGATGCGGTGGCCGAGCCGGCGTGCGACCGCCTGCTGCTCCGCGACCTCCTCGCGCACCCGCGCCACCGCCGCCGGCCAGACCCGCATCATCAGGTCCATCGCCCGCTCGGGCGTTCCGGCCATCGTGTCCTGCATCCGCCAGTGGGCGTGGGTCTCGAAGCCGAGCAGCCGCGCCCGGTCGGCGCGCGCCTTCACGATCTGGGCGATGATCGCGTTGGTGTCGCTCGCGCCATTATTGTCGCCGCGGTTGACGAAGGCCCGCCACACCCGCTCGCGCAGCGCCCGGTTGTCGGCGAAGGTCAGGATCGGGTCGACCGCCGAGCGCGTGTTGACGATCGCGAACTGGCCGGCCGGCAGATTGCGCTCGCGCGCCGCGGCGGCCGCGGCGTTGCGGACGTCCTCCGGGACTCCGGCGAGATCCGTCTGGCTGGCGACGATATGGGTCGATTCGTCGGCGAGCACGCGCTCGCTGAACTGGGCGAACAGGCCCGCCAGCTGCTGGTTCAGCGCCGTGAGCTGCTGCTTCTGCTCGGGGTTGAGGTTGGCCCCGGAGCGCACGAACTGGTTGTAGAGCCGGGTCACGAGCCTTTGCTGCTGGGCGTCGAGACCGGAGCTCTCGCGCGCCTCGTAGATGGTGCGGATGCGCTGGAACAAGGCCGGGTTGAGGATGATCTCGTCCGAAGCCGCGGCGAGGCGGGGCGACCATTCGCGGTCGAGCGCCTGATAGGCCGGCGTCGCCATGTTGCTGGTCATCACGCCGAATACCGAAAGGACTCGCTCGAGCCGCTGGCCGGAGCGCTCGAGCGGCTCGACGGTGTTGGCGAAGGTCGGCGCCGAGCGTGCATTGGCGACGGCGCGGGCCTCGCGCTGGAGCTCGTCGATCGCGAACTGGAGCGCCTCGGGGAACATCTCCGGAGTCACGCGGTCGAAGGGCGGCGTACCGGCGAAAGGCCCGGACCAGTCGGC
>JAXDPC010000038.1:0-11635 GCA_034668525.1 Sphingomonadales bacterium | reverse complement strand
CGTCGGGTGGATGAAGAAGACCGAGGCGCGCGGAGCGTCCGAGCGGCTGACGCCGGGCGGAGTCCACAAGGCCGGGTTGTCCGCAATGTCGGGGCGGGCGATCCAGAGGTCGCGCTGCGCATAGCTGGCGCCGGCCTTCATCGGCACTTCGCGAAACTCTGTCCGCGGCACGAAGGCGAGGCGCATCAGCTGCGTCTCGAAGACCTTGTAGGCGATCGCGCCGATGATGAAGAGGACGGTCAGCCCCGCCACCACCCAGAGAAAACGCCGCGCCAGCATGACCCCGGCGAAAGCGCATAAGCCGGGACGATGCAAGTCTTCGTTGATGCAGCGCAGCATGGATGCTAGCCGCGCCTCCATGTCCGTCGACGCCGCCACCGTGCGCCATATCGCGCGCCTCGCCCGCATCGCCGTCACCGAGGCCGAGGTCGAGGCGCTTGCGCCCGAGCTGAACAACATCCTCGGCTGGGTCGAGCAATTGCAGGAGGTCGACGTGAGCGGCGTCGAGCCGATGACCGCGGTGATCCCGAACGCGCTTCGCCTGCGCGACGATGAAGTCACCGACGGCGGCATCCGCGACCGAATCCTCGCCAACGCGCCGGCCGCCGAGCACGGCTTCTTCGCCGTTCCCAAGGTGATCGAATGACGATCGTCATTGCGAGGAGCGTTAGCGACGAAGCAATCCAGTGGGCGTCCGACACCGCTCTGGATTGCTTCGCTGCTGCGCAGCAGCAGTTTATCCTGAGCGACGCCGCAGGCGGCGTCGAAGGGCTCGCAATGACGGTGCGGTCATGAGCGGTCTCACCGATCTGGGCATCGCCGCGATCCGCGACGGCGTGCGCGACGGCGCGTTCAGCGCGCGCGAGGTCGCCGCGGCTTTCGTCGACGCGGTCGGGAAGGCGCGGGGGCTCAACGCCTTCACCGTCGAGACTCCCGAGCATGCGCTCGCCGCTGCCGACGCCGCCGACGCCGCGCGCGCCTCGGGCGCGCTCAAGCCGCTCTCCGGCGTTCCCCTCGGCATCAAGGATCTGTTCGCCACGGAAGGCGTCCAGACGACTGCCGGCAGCCGCATCCTCGAAGGCTTCGCGCCGACCTACGAGTCCACCGTCTCCGCCAACCTGTTCGCAGCCGGCGCAGGAATGCTGGGCAAGCTCAACATGGACGAGTTCGCGATGGGCTCCTCCAACGAGACCAGCGGCTACGGGCCGGTGATCTCGCCCTGGCGGCGCGGCGATGGCGGCAACGCTCCGCTCACCCCGGGCGGAAGCTCGGGCGGCTCGGCGGCGGCGGTGGCCGCGCGGCTCGCTCCCGGGGTGACGGGGACCGATACCGGCGGCTCGATCCGCCAGCCCGCGGCCTTCGTCGGCATCACCGGCATCAAGCCGACCTACGGCCGCTGCTCGCGCTGGGGAATCGTCGCCTTCGCCTCGTCGCTCGATCAGGCCGGGCCGATGGCGCGCGACGTGCGCGACTGCGCGATCATGCTCGAGGCGATGGCCGGGTTCGACCCGAAGGATTCGACCTCGCTCGATCTGCCGGTGCCGCGGTGGGAGGCGAGCCTCTCGTCCGACGTCCGCGGCAAGCGCATCGGCATCCCCAGGGAATATCGGATCGAGGGCGTGCCCGGGGAGATCGACCGCGTCTGGGAGCAGGGCATCGAGATGATGCGCGAGGCGGGGGCGGAGATCGTCGAGGTCTCGCTGCCGCACACCAGATACGCGCTGCCGGCCTATTACATCATCGCGCCGGCCGAAGCCTCGTCCAACCTCGCCCGCTATGACGGGGTTCGCTACGGCCGCCGCGTCGCGCCGGAGAAGGGCAACCTCACCGACATGTACGAGGCGACCCGCGCCGCCGGCTTCGGCGCGGAGGTCAAGCGGCGGATCATGATCGGCACCTACGTCCTTTCGGCCGGCTTCTACGACGCCTATTTCAACCAGGCGCAGAAGGTGAGGGCGCTCATCGCCCGCGATTTCGAGCGGGTCTGGGCGGAGTGCGACTATCTCCTGACGCCGACCGCCCCCTCCGCCGCCTTCGCGCTCGGCGAGAAGAGCGCCGACCCGATCGCCATGTATCTCAACGACGTCTTCGCCGTCCCGGCCAGCCTCGCCGGCCTCCCGGCGATCAGCGTCCCCGCCGGCCTCAACGGGCAGGGCCTCCCGCTCGGCCTCCAGATCGTCGGCCGCGCCCTCGACGAGCAGGGCGTCCTCGACGCCGCTCTGGCCCTCGAGCAACGCGCCGGCTTCACCGCTCGGCCGGAGGCCTGGTGGTGAGCGGCTATCGGATCCAGGGCGCCACCGGCGAGTGGGAGGTGGTGATCGGGCTGGAGGTCCACGCCCAGGTGACCTCGAAGGCGAAGCTGTTCTCGGGCGCCTCGACCGATTTCGGGGCCGAGCCGAACAGCCAGGTCAGCCTCGTCGACGCGGCCATGCCGGGGATGCTGCCGGTGCCGAACCGGGAGTGCATCCGCCAGGCCGTGCGCACCGGCATGGCGCTGGAGGCCGAGATCAACGCCTGGTCGCGCTTCGACCGGAAGAATTATTTCTACGCCGACCTGCCGCAGGGCTACCAGATCAGCCAGCTCTACCACCCGATCGTCGGCGAGGGCGCGATCACCATCCTCACCGACGAGAAGGACGAATCGACCGCCAAGACAGTCGGCATCGAGCGCATCCATCTCGAGCAGGATGCGGGCAAGCTGATGCACGACCAGCATCCCTCTTTCTCTTATGTCGACCTCAACCGCTGCGGCGTCGCCCTGATGGAGATCGTCTCCCGACCCGACATGAGAAGTCCCGAGGAAGCAGGGGCTTACGTCCGCAAGCTGAGATCGATTCTGCGCTATGTCGGCTCCTGCGACGGCAATATGGAGCAGGGCTCGATGCGGGCCGACGTCAACGTCAGCGTGCGCCGGCCGGGCGGCCCGCTCGGCACCCGCACCGAGACCAAGAACGTCAATTCGGTGCGCTTCATCATGGCGGCGATCGAATATGAGGCGAGCCGCCAGGTCGACGTGATCGAGAGCGGCGGCGCCATCGTCCAGGAGACGCGGCTGTTCGATCCCGACAAGGTCGAGACGCGCTCGCTCCGCTCCAAGGAGGAAGCGCACGATTATCGCTACTTCCCCGATCCGGATCTGCTCCCGGTCGAGCTTTCGGACGACTTCCTCGCCGAATGCCGCGCCTCCTTGCCCGAGCTGCCCGACGCCAAGCGCCGGCGCTACGAGCAGGCGCTCGGCCTGCCGGTCTATAATGCCGCCGTCCTCACCGCCGAGGTGGAGACCGCGCGCTGGTTCGAGGCCCTGCTCGCCGCGCTCGGCGACGAGCATGCCGTGCGGGCGTCCAATTGGGTGATCTCCGACCTGTTCGGCGCCTTGAACCGCCTCGGCCTGTCGATCGAGGAGAGCCCCGTCAGCCCGGCCCAGGGCGCCGAGCTGCTCCGCCTGGTCGCGGACGGCACCTTGTCCGGCACGCTCGCCAAGCAGGTGTTCGAGATCATGCTCGAGACTCGCCGGGACCCCGGCGCGATCGTCGAGGAGCGGGGCCTCAAGCAGACCTCGGACACCGGCGCGATCGACCGGGCGATCGCCGACGTGCTCGCCGCGAACCCGGACAAGGTCGCCGAATATCGCGGCGGCAAGGACAGGCTCTTCGGCTTCTTCGTGGGGCAGGTGATGAAGGCGATGCAGGGCAAGGCCAATCCGGCAATGGTCAACGAATTGCTGAAGAAGGCGCTGGGCTGAGGCGATGCGCCATGCGCTGCGGCTCCACCCGGACAGCGTCTGCGAGCCGGTGACGCGCATCGAGGTGGACGTGGTGCGCGGCGCGGGGGACGTGCTCGGGCTGCGCTATCTCGTCCAGGGCCGGATCGCCGATCTCGCTCTGCCCCCGCCCGGCCCCTCGATCCGGGCGCACGGCCTGTGGCAGCACAGCTGCTTCGAGGCCTTTCTCGCCGACGGCGAGGGCGAGGGCTATGCCGAGCTCAACGTCGCCCCCTCGACGCAATGGGCGGGCTATCGCTTCTCGCGCTATCGCGGCGAGCGCAAGGACGCGGCGCTGCCTCCGCCGCGGGTCGAGGTCGCCGCGACGGCCGACCGGTTCGAGCTGCGCGTCGCCCTGCGGCTGAGGACCGGCGACGATCGCCGCCTCGGCCTCTCCGCCGTGATCGAGGAAACAGAAGGCCGGAAATCCTACTGGGCGCTCGCCCACCCGCCGGGGGCGCCGGATTTCCACCATCCGGATTGCTTTGCGGCCATTCTCCCGCCACCAGCCTGAGCGATGCTGAAGACCGGCCTCGACCGACTGATCGAAGACCCGGCGCTGCGCCGTCCGCTCGAAGGCAGGCGCGTCGCCTTGCTCGCCCATCCGGCCTCGGTGACGAGGGACCTCACCCACGCGCTCGACGCCCTCGCCGCGACCGGCCTCAACCTGACCGCCGCCTTCGGCCCGCAGCACGGCCTCAGGGGGGACAAGCAGGACAATATGGTCGAGACGGAGGACTTTACCGACCCCGTCCTCAATATCCCGGTGTTCAGCCTCTACGGCGAGGTGCGGCGGCCCGGCGGCCAGGCGATGGGCACGTTCGACGTCCTGCTCGTCGACCTCCAGGATCTCGGCTGCCGGATCTACACCTTCGTCACCACCCTGCTCTACGTGATGGAGGCCGCCGCGGCGCACGGCAAAACCGTCTGGGTGCTCGACCGGCCCAACCCGGCCGGCCGTCCCATAGAGGGGCTGACGCTCCGGCCCGGCTGGGAAAGCTTCGTCGGCGCCGGCGCCTTCCCGATGCGCCACGGCCTGACCCTGGGCGAGCTCGGCCGCTGGTTCCTCCACAACCACAAGCTGGCACTCGACTATCGCGTGATCGAAATGGAGGGCTACGACCCGGAGTCGGCGCCCGGTTTCGGCTGGCCGCTCGGCGAGCGGGTCTGGATCAACCCGAGCCCCAACGCCCCGAATCTTTCGATGGCCCGCGACTATGCGGGGACGGTGATGCTCGAAGGGACGACGCTGAGCGAAGGCCGCGGCACCACCCGGCCGCTCGAATTGTTCGGCGCCCCCGACATCGACGCGCCCGCCGTCCTCGCCGAAATGCGGCGGCTCGCGCCTGACTGGCTGGAAGGCTGCCTGATCCGCGAAATCTGGTTCGAGCCGACCTTCCACAAGCATCAGGGCAAGCTCTGCAACGGCCTCCAGTTCCACGCCGAGGGGCCGGCCTACGATCATGCCCGGTTCCGCCCGTGGCGGCTGCAGGCGCTCGCCTTCAAGGCGATCCGCCGCCTCTACCCGGACTATCCGCTGTGGCGGGACTTCGCTTACGAGTACGAATTCGACAAGCTCGCCATCGACGTGATCAACGGCGGGCCGGACCTCCGGGCCTGGGTCGACGACGCTGCCGCGCAGCCCAGCGACCTGGAGGCAATGGCCGGCATCGACGAGATGCTCTGGGCCGAGGACCGCAGGAGCCTGCTCCTCTATTGAGCGCCCTCAGTCGTAACCCTCGCGCCAGCCGAGCGGGAAGAAGGCGCGGTAGGGACGCGCCTCGTCCACCGCCCGGGAAAAGCTCGGCCGGGCGCGGAGCCGCGTGAAGTAGGCCGAGAGCCGCGGGTGCGCATCGAAGGAGACGACCATGCCGGCGTAGAAGAGGGCGGGCGCGGCGGCGCAATCGGCGAGGGTGAAGCTGTCGCCGCAGATCCAGTCATTGCCTCGCCGCGCCAGCGCGTCGTCGACGATCCGGTAGCTGCGCTCGAGATTCGCCTTTGCATCCTCCACCCCGAACGAATCGTGCGTCCCGTCGGGCCGGAAGGTGTCGGCCACCGCCTTCTGCAATGGCGTCATCACGTAGAGGTCGAAGACGCGGTCCCAGTAGCGGACATCGAGAGCCGCGTCGCGCCCGGCAGGAATGAGGGGAGGGGCATCGCCAAGATGGTCGAGATATTCGACGATCACGCTCGCCTCGGCGATCGTCCGGCCGGCCTCGTCGTCGCGCAGCACCGGGAACTTGCCGATCGGCGACAGCGCCTCGAGCATGGCGCGCTCGGCGGAGTCGGAGAGGTCTACGATCCGCGGCGCGAACGGCAGGTCACGCTCGTAGAGCGCGATCAGGACTTTCTGACAGTATGAGGAGAAGGGGTGGAAATAGAGCGTGAGCGTCATGGCCTGCCTTCGCGACACTGTGGCGGATTTGCATCGCTTCTACGGGATCGTTGCCCATCCGCAATCATTCATAATGCGTTCAACTCATCGATGAAATATAACGGTTCGTCGCAGCGATGAAGTGCGGCAAGGAGTGAAGGCGATGTTGAGGACGATCGAAGGCAGCAAGAGCTTCGCGCATGATCCGGCGATCCGCGGCTTCCTGCCCGTCTATCATCCGGGCGAGATCAACCGCTGTCCGGGCTGCGGCCGCACGCATTGGTTCGTGGGCCGGCTCTCGGCCGAGTGCGGCTTCTGCGGCACCGCGATCGCGCTTGCCGACACCGGCTTCACCGGCACCGGCCTCTTCCGCCGAGCGGCGTAATCGCCGCCGCCGCCGGCGCCCGGATCATCCGCCGGCCCTGATCGTTTGAGCCCCGTACCGTCCGCGGCAAGCCCGGCCGTGGCGGCGACAGGGATGCAAAGCCTTGTGCTCAAACGCTTTTCCAGCCATTCTCGCTTCCTCGGCCGCTGCCGGAGTCGCGTGATGAGTCGCACTGCCCTCGCTTTGACCGCCGCATCCGCCTTGGCGCTCGCCGGCTGCGTCCAGACCCGCCAATATGCCGACGCCGAGTTCGCGCCGCCGCAAGGGGACTATTCCCTGCTCGTCCTGCGTCCCTACGTATCCGTAGGCTCGATCACCACCGGCGGGCTGGTCGAGCCGCGCGCCGAATGGACCGAGCAGGCGCGCGCCCACATCCTCGAGGCGCTGCGGCAGCAGCAGGCCGGGCGCGGCGGGCGGACGATGGTGCTCGACAGCCGCGCAGGGGTGCGCGGCATGAGCGAGCAGCAGGTCGCCGACATCGAGCGGCTGTTCCAGGCGGTGGGCAGCGCGATCATCGTCCACCGCTATGCCGGCCTCAGGCTGCCGACCAAGCGCCGCGGGCTCGACTGGACGCTGGGCGAGGACGCGGTCGCGCTCGGCCGCGCCACCGGCATGGACTATGCGCTGTTCCTCAGCGCGAACGACGCGCAAGCCTCCGGCGGGCGCACCGCCCTGCAGGTGATCGGCATCGCCGGCTGCTTCATCGGCTTCTGCGCGCCGCAGAGCGGCGGCAGCCAGTCGGCTTACGCCTCTTTGGTCGATCTTCGCACCGGCGAGGTGGTCTGGTTCAACATCCTCCAGACCAACAGCCAGTTCCCGGGCGTGGCGTTCGGCGACATCCGCACGCCCGAGGGCGCGGCGCAGATGGTCGAGCGGCTGATCGGCCGGATGCGCGCGGGCCGCCACGTCCGCGAGCGCAGGGACCAGGCGCGATGAGCCACGAGGCGCTGCCGCTGACCCGGCGGATGATGCTCGGCGGCCTCGGCTGCGCCTGCTGCATGGGCCTGATCGGCGCCGGCCAGGCGCAGGCGCGGATCAGCCCCTGGGCGATGCGGCCGCTGATCGGTCCGGGCTACCGCCCGACCGAGACGGACGAGCGCGGCATGTGGCGCGAATATGAGAGAGTGGAAGCCGAGATCGCCGGCTCCAACCTGCTCGTCCAGGACCGGCGCCTCACTTCCTATCTCGGCGGCATCGTCGAGCGGATCGGCGGGCCGGCGGCGCGGGACCTGCGCGTCTATCTGGCGCGGGTGCCGGAATTCAACGCCTTCATGGCGCCGACCGGCTTCATGGTCGTCTTCTCCGGGCTCCTCACGCGGATGCGCGACGAGGCCCAGCTTGCCGGCGTGCTCGCCCACGAATCGGGCCATTTCCTGCGCCGCCACCATATCCGCCAGTGGCGCGACCTGCGCCGTCGGTCGGACCTGTTCTCGATCTTCGCGATGGGCGCAGGCGTCGGCGGCGCGGGGGCGGGAGTCTATCTCGGCGATGCGGTCCAGCTCGCGCAGATCGGCACCATCCTGACCCTCGCCGCCTTCAGCCGGGAGCTGGAGGCGGAAGCCGACGCGATGGGCGTGCGGCTGATGGGCGAAAATCGCTACGACCCGGCCGCCATGCCCGAGATCTGGCGGCAGCTCGTCCAGGAGATCGAGGCGAGCGCCGAGATGCGACGGCGGCGGCCGCGGCGCGGCTATTCGCTGCTCGCCACCCATCCCGCGCCGGAGGAAAGGATGACGGACCTGCGCGCCTCGGCCGAGGAGGTGAAGGCCCGCGGGGGCGCCTTCGAGCGCGGCCGCGAGCGCTACGCCGCGGCGCTCGGCGCGCATCGCAAGACATTGCTCGACGACCAGGTGAAATTGAACGATCCCGGCGCCAGCCTCTACATCGTCCGCAACCTCGCCGCCGACGGCTGGACCGGCCTGCTCCATTTCTACGAGGGCGAGGCGGTGCGCCTGCGCGGCCGGCGCGGCGACCGCGAGCTCGCCAATGCCAGCTATGCGGCGGCCGTGGCCTTTCCGGACGCGCCGCCGGAAGCGTGGCGGATGCACGGCTATGCGCTCGTCCAGGCCGGGCGGCGCGACGAGGGGAGGGCGGCGCTCGCCCGCTATCTCCAGCTCGCGCCCGCCGCCCCCGACGCGGCGATGGTCCGCTACACGCTCCAGCAATTAGGCCAGCAATAGGAATGCATATGAGGGTCCTCATCGCCGCCTTCGTTGCACTTTCGCTCCTCGGCGGCTGCGCCGGAGGAAGCGGCGGCGGCGGCGGCTTCGGCTTCTACCGCTACAGCCTCGTCCAGCCGCGCCAGCGCGAGGTCGCCCGGACCATGCTGGTGACGCCGACCATCCGCTGGAACCGCGCGCCGCGCCTCGTCAACGATATCGGCCGCGAAGAGAATTGGACGCTGCACGGCGCCACGCTCGACGCCCTCTCCTTCATCGGCGGCCTCGAGGACGGGCGGCCCCTGGTGCGCTGGCAGCGCCGCCAGGACATCCGCCAGGTGCCGAATTTCCGGGCCGACATGACCCCGCCCGAGATCGCCTCGATGATCGAAAGCTATTACCGGATCCGCGGCGGCTCGCTGAGCTTCACCGTGACCGGCATGCAACCGCGGACCTTCCTCGGCCATCCCGGCTTCCAGCTCGATTACGACCATCTCGGCGGCAACGAGCTCGAGCGGCGCGGACGGGTGGTCGGCGCCGTGATCGGGCGGCGGCTCTACATGATCCTGTTCGACGCGCCGAAAAGCCATTTCTTCGGCGAGATCGTCCCCGAGTTCGAACGGATCGTGGAGAGCGCGCGGCTGCGCTCGGCGCCCGAATAACCTCGTAGATTCCGGAACATCCCTCGATCGTCGGGGAGGGCTTGAGCGCGCGCGACTGTTGTTCGGCGGCCACAGTCGAGGTGGGCTGGTGCAGCGCAGCAAATTGCCGCTTTTGAAAAGACGGTTTTGCTTTACTGATGTGGGTTGGGAAATTTCTATCGGGGGACCACGAACATGACGAACACGCGTCTCGCTTGGCTGCTTTCGGGCATTTCCGCCGCCGCCTTCGCCGCCTCGCCCGCCTACGCCCAGGAAACGGCTCCCCCTGCCGAGCAGGCCCAGACCGCCCAGGAGGACGAGATCGCGCAGGGCAATGCGATCATCGTCACCGGCACGCGCCGGACCGACCGGACGCTCGCCGACAGTCCCGTGCCGATCGACGTCATCGGCGCGGAGGCGATCCAGAACAGCGGCCAGACCGAGACCAACCGGATCCTCAACGACCTCGTCCCTTCCTTCAACTTCCCGCAGCCCTCGATCGCCGACGGCACCGACGCGCTGCGTCCGGCGACGTTGCGCGGCCTCAGCCCCGACCAGACCCTGGTGCTGGTCAACGGCAAGCGCCGCCACGTCTCGTCCCTGCTCAACATCAACGGCACGATCGGCCGCGGCAGCGCGGCGGTCGACCTCAACATGATCCCGGGCCTGGCGATCAGCCGCATCGAAGTGCTGCGCGACGGCGCCTCGTCGCAATATGGCTCCGACGCGATCGCCGGCGTGATCAACATCCAGCTGCGCAACGCCGACAATGGCGGCCGTATCACCGCCACCTACGGCCGCTACCACACGACGCTCAACGACGTCGCGCGGATCACCGGCCTGCAGACCAACGGCGCCGGCCAGCCCTTCCTCGATCCCAACGACAACCGGGTGCTCGCCTCGAACAGCGACGGCGAGCGCCGCGCCCGCGACGGCGAGATGTACACGATCGGCGCCAATATCGGCGTGCCGCTCGGCGAGGGCTTCGTGAACGTCACCGCCGAATATCGCGACCGCAACCCGACCAATCGCGCCGGCTACGACCTCCGGCCGAACTATAACCGCCCGACCGCCGCCTTCGACGCGCGCGAGCTAACCTTCGACCGGCTCGAGTTCCGCTACGGCGATGCCCGGACCGAGGATTACAGCTTCTTCGTCAACACCGGCATGCCGCTCGGCGGCAGCGGCTGGGAGCTGTACGGCTTCGGCTCCTACGGCCACCGCGACGGCCTCAGCGCCGCGAACTACCGCAACCAGAATGCCGCCGCCAATCGCGATTTCGCCACTTTGCTGCCGAATCAGGTGCCGAATGCCCAGAATTTCGTGCCGCTGACTCCGGACGGGTTCCTGCCGTTCATCGACACCGACCTGGACGATTATTCGGTCACCGGCGGCGTGCGCGGAGAGGTTGCCGGATGGCGCACCGACCTGTCGGCCCAATATGGCCACAACAGCTTCGACTATACCGTTCGCAACAGCCTCAACACGTCGTTCGGCACCGCCAGCCAGAATACGTTCGACGCCGGCGGCCTCGGCTACGGCCAGTTCGTCGCCAACCTCGATTTCTCGCGCGAGTTCGACTGGGGCCTTGCCGGCCCGGTCTCGATCGCCGTCGGCGCCGAGCATCGCCGCGAGAATTTCACGATCCGGCCTGGCGACGCGCAGTCCTGGCAGACCGGTCCCCTGTTCCGCCCGTCCTTCACGACGACCGCCGCGAACTGCGCGGCGCAGGGCGGCCGCTACGGGTTCCTGGCCCCTACCACCTGCGACTTCCCGGGCCGCGCCGCCGCGGCGGGCGCGCAGGGCTTCCCCGGCATTCCCGACAACAGCGCGACCGACGAGAGCCGGCACAGCTGGGCGGCCTATGCCGAGCTCGACGCCGACCTGTTCGAGGGATTCACCGCCGTCCTGGCCGGCCGCTACGAGCATTTCTCCGATTTCGGCGGCACGCTGAACGGCAAGCTCGCGCTGCGTTACGAGCCGGTCGAGGGCTATGCCCTGCGCGGCTCGATCTCCAACGGCTTCCGGGCGCCGTCGCTCCACCAGCAATTCTTCACGACGACGTCGACCAACTTCATCAACGGCTTTCCGGTCGACATCAGCACGCTTGCCGTCAGCAGCCCGGTCGCGCGCGCGCTCGGATCGAACGATCTCGAGCCGGAGGAATCGGTCAACATCAGCCTGGGCGCGACCGCCAATCCGCTTCCGGGGCTCACCTTCACGGTCGACTGGTACCAGATCGACATCGACAACCGCATCGTGCTGACCGAGAATCTGGGCGCGGCCGGCGCGGGGACGCCGGCCGTCAATGCGGCG
>JAXDPC010000037.1:0-10765 GCA_034668525.1 Sphingomonadales bacterium | reverse complement strand
TTCGCCGGGGAACAGGACGCGGCATGACCTCCGACGTACTAATCGTAGCCGACCAGAAGGTCGGGCGGCTGCGCCTGAACCGCCCGCACGCGATCCACGCCCTCACCCGCGACATGTGCACCGCCATGATCGCCGCCCTCCTCGACTGGCGCGAGGACCCCGCCGACCAGGCCGTCATGCTCGACCATGCCGAGGGCCGCGGCTTCTGCGCCGGCGGCGACGTGGTCATGCTGGCCAGGAGCGGCGCCGGCGACGGAGCGGAGGCGCGCGCCTTTTTCCACGAGGAATATCGGCTCAACCACCTGCTCTTCACCTACATGATCCCGACCATCGCCTTCATGGACGGGATCACGATGGGCGGGGGCGTCGGCATCGCCTTGCCCTGCCGCTACCGGATCGCGACGGAGAATACGCGCTTCGCCATGCCGGAGACGGCGATCGGCCTGTTCCCGGACGTCGGCGGCGGCTGGCATCTCTCCCGCCTGCCCGGGCGCACCGGCGTGTTTCTCGCGCTGACCGGCGCCCGCCTCGACGGCGCCGAATGCCTCGCCCTCGGCCTCGCGACCCATTACGTTCCGTCGCTCGCCTTGGACGATTTGAAGGCGCGAATGCGCGCGGAGCCGGACCGGATCGAGGCCTTGCTCGAAGAGCATAGCGTCCTGCCGCCGGCCGCGCGCATCGCCGCGATTCGCGAACGCATCGACCGCCTCTTCGCCCCCGGCGACTTCGAAGGAATCCTCGCCGCGCTGGAGGCGGACGGCTCCGACTGGGCGGAGAAGGAATTGGAGACTTTGAAGACGAAGAGTCCGCAGGCGTGCAAGGTGTCGCTGCGCATCCTCTACGACGGCGCGCTGGTCCACGATTTCGCGGACGAGATGCGCCAGGAATATGCCGTCGCGACGCGGGTGGTGCAGCGCCACGACTTCGTCGAGGGGGTGCGCGCTCTGCTGGTCGACAAGGACAATCTCCCGGCCTGGGACCCGCCGACGCCGGAAGCCGTCACGGACCGCATGATCGACCGCATCTTCGCGCCCATGCCCCCCGGCGAGGAATGGACGCCGCTCTGACTATTCCGCCGGCACCGCCGCGGGCGACATCCAGCGCGGCTTCAGCCGGTTGACGAGGCGCGGGATCGGACCGTTGCGGTCCATCCATTCGGCATATTCGCGATAGGCGGGATCGGCCGACAGGTGCCGCTCCTCGGTCCGTGCGCGCCAGTAATAGACGCCGCTGACCAGGCCGAGGACGGCCGTGTTGCGGATCGCGTCGACCGGATTCCCGCTCGCCGCCAGGAACGGCATCACCGCGCACCACCAGAAGAGGTTCTTCGAGACGTAGGCGGGATGCTTGGTCCAGGCGTAGGGCCCGTGGGTGAGGATGCCGCGGTGGGTGAGGTTGGAGAAGCGCATGCCGAAGGCGACGGTCGCCCAGGCGTAGACGCCGGTCAGGAACACCATGAAGGCGCCGTTGAGGACGGTGAGCAGCGGCCAGTTTTGCAGCCAGTGGATCCAGCCGTCCTCGCCCGCCGTGCCCGGATGATAATCGAGCGGGCCGCCGGAGCCCATCAGGATGAAGGGCGGATAGCAGATCAGGGCCGCCATCCAGCCCGCGGCATAGGGATTGGCCGAGCGGATATGGGCGTCGAGCGGCTTCATCGTCAGCACGTAGCCGACGCTGGCGAAGGTGACGTCGATCATGAACATCGCCCGGATCAGCCAGATGGTGAGGTTGACCGGGTGCCCGGTCACCCATTCGGATTCCGGAAGGATCGTGTTCGCCCAATTGCCCGGAACGATCGAGATCATGAAGGCGAGGAAGAAGCCCTTGATCGCCCACTGGCGGAAGAATTCGTGCAGCATCGGCCGGTCGACCAGATGGGCGCGGCCGATGATCAAATTGCCGAAATGCCAGGCGCCGTCGCGCGGCTCCTTCAGCCTCCGGTCGAGCCACAGCATATAGGGTATCGAGAGGGCCAGCATCGGGATCGCCGCCGCGCCGAGCACGTACATGGCGAACAGATAGGCGCCGTCCCAATACCAGCGGGCCACGCAGTAGAGGCCGCCGATCGCCGCCCAGATCGACCACAGGCCCACGATCTTGACCAGGCTGATGTCGGCGATCTCGCGCAGCGGCCGCGCCGGGCGCGACCAGTCGATCCCGGTGGTCGGCCGGCGGTGGACCTTGTCGACGAGGATCGACCAGAGCAGCATCGGCACGCCGCAGGCGAGCATCGCGCAGAGGGCCGAGAGCGGCCCGGCCATGCCGAAGCTGCGCGCGATCGCCGCCCAGGCCAGCAGGCCGGCCAGCCCGGCCATCCCGACCCCGGTGCTGACCGCGGAGCGGGGCTTGGGGTCGTGGCGCAGCTCTGGCGCGATCCGTGTCTCGGCGTTCATGGGCCTGGAGGCTTAAGCAGAATTGGTAAGCAAGCCGTGAACGATGACGCCCGCCGCGGCTTCGCGGGCCCGGGTTCTCCGCAGCCCCGGATAAGGGCTTCTTAAACCTCTTCCCGCTTAGTCTCGGCGGCGGAGGGTCTTTGGGGGGTTCGATGCTGGCACGGGAAAATGCGGAGAAGGACGAAGGCGCCGACGCGGCGGCACATGCCGCACGCACCCCCGACCGCCGCCGCGACGTCCGCCACCTCACCATCCTGCGCGTCGGCACCATCGTCGACGGCGACCGCCGCGAGCTCTGCCTCGTGCGCAACATCTCGGCCGGCGGGCTGATGGCGATGGTCTATTCCGAATTTCAGCAGGACCAGCGGATCGCGGTCGAGCTCAGGACCAATCAGCAGGTGGCGGGCACCGTCTCCTGGGTCCGCGACCAGACCATCGGCATCGCCTTCGACGAGAAGGTCGACGTCGCCGAGATCCTGTCCAACTCGGCGATGCTCGACAACGGTTGGCGGCCGCGCATGCCCCGCGTCCCGGTCGAGCGGATGGCGACGCTGCGCGCCGGCGCGCGCACTTACTGGGTCTCCACCTGCGACATCAGCCAGGGCGGGGTGAAGGTCGAGGCCGACCAGCCGCTCGACATCGGCGGCGAGACCGTCGTCACGCTCGAGAATTTCCGCCCGGTCACCGGCGTGGTCCGCTGGCGCCGCGACAATGCGGCGGGGATCAGCTTCAATCAGGTCATCCCTTTCCACGAACTGAGCCGCTGGCTCACCGAGCGCGGCAAAGGCTGAAAACAGCGACTGTCCCTGTTTTAGCGCTGCTCCGGCCATTCCCCGAAGCAGGCGGAGCGGAGGTCGACCTCGGCGGTGCTGCCCCGCCGGGCCTGCTCGATCTCGCCGCTGCCGTCGCCCGAGAGCACGACCTCGTCGTCGAGCTTGGCGCGGACCGAGATGGAGCGCAGGGTCATCGCCCGGCAATCGCCTTCGTAATGAGCGAGGAGGCGGTTGTAGCGCAGCCTGCCGCCGAGCATGCGGACCTCGGGCCAGCGCAGCTCGCGCCAGAAGCTGACGCGGTCGCCGTCCCGGCGGATGGTGTCGGTGTCGATGAAGGCCGCCGCCGTGCCGTCGCTGCTCGAAGCCCGCCAGTTCTCGGCCGTAGCCGGAGCGGCGGCGGTTAGACAGCCAAGCGCAAGGACGAGGTTTCTGCCGATCATTCAAGCCTCCCGGTTGTGGGAAGGCTAGGCTGCGGCGCTTTCTTTGACAATCGCGGTGCGAAGGGGGCGCATGGAGCGGGTGAAGGGAATCGAACCCTCGTCGTAAGCTTGGAAGGCTTCTGCTCTACCATTGAGCTACACCCCCCTGCGCCGCGCGCGCCATTTGGCGCGCGCGGCTGCGGCGGGCAAGCCCGCCGCGACCGGTCCGTGACGGGATCAGCCGCTCTTCTTGCGCCTGCGGCCGTTGCCGGAGCCGCCCGCGGAACCGCCGCCGCCGGCCGATGCGCCGCCGGAAGACTTGCCGCCTCCGCCGCCCGATGCGCCGCCGCCGGACTTGCCGCGTCCGCGCCCGCCGCCGGTGGCGCCGGCCGCCGCGGCTTCTCCGCCGCCGCTGCTCTCGCCGCCTGCGCCCGCGGCCGGACCGCGGCGACGGCCGAGGCCGATCGAGTGGGCTAGCGTGCGCCGCTGCTCGGAATAATTGGGGGCGACCATCGGGTAATCGCGCGGCAGTCCGTAATCGGCGCGATACTGATCGGGAGTCATGTTGTGCGCGTTCATGATGTGGCGCTTCAGCATCTTGTGCTTGCCGCCGCACTCCATGCAGACGAGGAAGTCCGGCTTGACCGAAGCGCGTACCGATACGACCGGCGTCTTCTCCTGGCGCGCCGGCTCGGCGGCACCCTGGGTGAGGCCGCTCAGCGCTTCGTAGACGCGCTGGACGAGGGCCGCCATGTCTCCGACCGCCACCGTATTGTTCGCCGCGTGCGCGGCAACGATGTCCGCCGTCAGTTCGACGAGCTTTTCCTGTTCCATTAGTAATGCTCCTCTGCGCCGCACACTCTTAGCGCGCGGGGGCCAAATATGCGAGTCTTGCAATAGTTAGAAGAAGAATCTTTGCGTTGCCGAGATTAGCTCAAAATAACACATATTTGAGGCGGGTTGAGCTTCGGCGGTTCGCCGCGCTCGGTGCGCCGGCGCAGGCCGCACGTGCCGCCGTCGCGGGTGAAGGCTGGTGGACAGGGCTGGATTCGAACCAGCGTAGGGCGATGCCCGGCAGATTTACAGTCTGCTGCCTTTAACCACTCGGCCACCTGTCCGTGGGAGCGCGTAGATAGGAAGGCGGCCCCCATGGCGAAAGGCCGCGCGGCTGTCAACGCGGCGTCAGGGCGTCCAGAGACCCGCCATCGTCTCCGCAAAGGCAAGCCACGGGGCGGTGTTGGCGACGGCAAGACGCAGCGCCTGGCTCAGCACCACCAGGCCCCCGCCCCACAGCCACACTTTGTGGACGCGGCCGCGGCTGACCAGGTCGTAGGCGATGCCGGCGACGATGATGAGGTCCGCGCCGATCATGAACGAGAAGGGCGCGCCGGCCCCGATCGCGGCGACCGGGAGCCGCGCCACCGCCGCCTCGATGAGCTGGGTCGCGGACAGCAGGATCAGGCGCTTGTGGGTCTCGGCGCGATTGCGCCAGCGGATCGCCAGGAAGACGATGACCGCGAAGCTGTTGATGGCGAAGAAGGGGATCGCATAGAAAGCGCGCGGGTCGCCCAGGCCGATGAAGCCGCCGTGCATCGCCGCCACCGCCGCGACGTTCCCGAACGCCACCATCAGCAGCGCGAGGCCGGCGCCCGCATAGCCGAGCTGGCGGTGGAGCGCGGTGTTGCGGCCGGCGATGAGCGCCGGCTGGACGACGTTGAGCACGATCCACGCGGTGAAGACGGCGCCGTGGATGTGGAGCAATGGCCCCACCGGCGGCGTCCCCGCCGGGGTCTCGAACCAGCCGTTCAGATAGTAGGAACGCGAAAAGCCGGCAAAGACGATGAGCGCGACGAGCACTCCCATGCCGGTGTAGAACAGCCGGTCGTTTCTCCAGCGCCGCGGCGCGGCGGCCAAGGTCGCCATCTCCCTCTCCCCCTGATCGGCCCGCGAGGCTAGCAGGGCGGCCGCCGCTTGCAAGCCGCCGCCGCCCCCGCCATGGACGCGGCCATGCGCCGCAAAGCCCGCCAGGCATCGAAGCCGGAGAACCGCCCCCGCTTCTGGGGTCGCCACGCGGTCGCGGCCGCGCTCGCCAATCCCGAGCGCAGCGTCCTGCGCATCTGGGCCACCCGCGAAGCGGCAGCCGCATTCGACATCCCGAAGGACGTCCCCGTCACCTTCGCCGATGCGGCCGACCTCGCCCGCCACGTCCCGCGCGACGCGCCCCACCAGGGGATCGTCGCCGAGGTCGAGCGGCTGGACGACCTGCATCTCGCCGATTTGCTCGACCGGGCCGAGGACGGACGGCCGCTGCTGCTGCTCGATCACGTCACCGATCCGCACAATGTCGGCGCGATCCTGCGCTCGGCGGCGGCGTTCGATGCGCTCGGCATCGTCACCCAGGACCGGCACGCGCCGCCGGAATCCGGGGCGCTGGCCAAGGCGGCGAGCGGCGCGCTCGAGACAATGCCCTGGGTGCGCGTCGTCAACCTGGCGCGCGCGCTCGACGAGATCGCAGCGGCCGGCTTCTGGCGGATCGGCCTGGTCGGCGAGGCGGAGACGACGCTCGCCGAAGCGCTCGGCCCGCCGCGCGTCGCTTTGGTGCTGGGCGCCGAGGGCGAGGGCATGCGCCACAATGTCGAAACCCATTGCGACGCTCTCGCCCGCCTGCCGATCGGCGACCGGATGGAGAGCCTCAACGTCTCCAACGCCGCCGCCATCGCCCTCTACGCGGCGAAGACGGCATAGGGACAGTTACTTTTCCGAAGGCCGGAACCGACCTACCGCAGACGTGCGGAAAAGTAACTGTCCCTCCCCTTGCGACGCTGGCTTGGGGACAGTTACTTTTCCGAACGCCCGGGCCGGCCCGACGCCGACCTACTGAAAAGTAACTGTCCCCCTTCCCCCTCAGTCCTCCGGCGCGATCCGCACCCTGAGCCCGTCGAGCTCGAGCCCGAACAGGATCTGACAGGAGAGGCGGCTGCTCGCCGTGCGGTGGTCGGACGTGTCGAGCAGCTCGTCCTCCTCGTCCTTGATCGGCCGCAGCCGCGCGACCCACTCCGGATCGACATGGACGTGGCAGGTCGCGCAGGAGCAGCAGCCCCCGCACAATGCGAGCAGCTCGTCGAAACCCTTGTCGCGGATATTCTCCATCACGCTCCAGCCGGCGCGCGCGTCCACGGCGTGCTCGGTGCCATCGCGGGTGACGACGATCAGCTTGGGCATGGGCCTCCTGGGCGCCGCGAAAAGGGGATGCGGGCGGGGCGGTCTATGCTAGTCGCTCGGCGGGGTTTCAAGCGGGGAGCGGGCATTTGGGTATCGACGCCGAGAGGTTGCGGGAGTCGCTCGACGCGCTGGCGGCGGTCGAGCCGGCTTTCGCCTCCGCGCTCGCCCGCGCCGGCTATCCCGAGCCCAGGATCAGCGAGCGCGGCTTCGCCACGCTGCTGCGCGCCATCGTCGGCCAGCAGGTGTCGATCAAGGCCGCGGCCTCGATCTGGGCGAAGCTCGACGCGGCCACCGGCGGCGCGGGAGATCCCGCCAACGTCGCCCGCACCAGCGTGGAGGCCCTCCGCGGCGCCGGCCTCTCCGGCCAGAAGACGGCTTACGCCAGGAGCCTGGCCGAGGAGGTGCTGTCCGGCCGCCTCGACTTCGACCGGCTGCCCGACGACGACGAGGAAGCGATCGCCCATTTGGTCCGGGTGAAGGGCATCGGCCGCTGGACGGCGGAGATCTACCTCCTGTTCGCCGAGGGGCGGACCGACATCTGGCCGGCCGGCGACCTCGCCGTCCAGATCGAGATCGGCCGCCTGCTCGGCCTTGAGGAGCGGCCGGGCGAAAAAGAGATCCGCGCCCTCGCCGAGCCCTGGCGGCCGCATCGCGGCGCCGCCGCCGTGTTCGCCTGGCATCACCGCCGCGTGGTGCCGATCTGATCCCTCGGAAGGCCATTGCCACCAAAGCGCCTCCCGATCATTGAAGACGCGCTGTCCTCTTGGGAGACGATCCGATGATCCGTCATTCGCTCGGCGCCGCGCTCGCCGCTTCCTCGCTCCTCCTGCTGCAGGCCGGCGCCGCCTCGGCGCAGAATACGGCCGATCCGGCAACGACGGCCACGCCTCCGACGACGGGGACCGACCGTCCGACGACGACCACGACCACGCCCGCGCCGACCAGCGAGCCGGCGACCAGCGAGCCGGCGACGCCGCGGGCCGCGACGCCCGAAGTGGTGACCGTGCCGGTGCCGGTGCAGCAGGCGCCGCTGCCGCAGATCCAGCTGCAGGACCAGCCCTATCCGAACGGCTTCGCCGACCCCAATGTCCCGTTCGGCAACGACATGTCGGTCCAGGTGCGCGAGCAGGGCGACGGCTTCGACTGGGGGATTCTGGGCCTGTTTGGCGTGCTCGGCCTGTTCGGCCTCCGGCGGCCCCGCGACGGCTACCGCCACGTCGTCCAGCAGGAGCGCTACGAGGACGGCCGCCCCCCGCGCGTCTGAACGATCGGCGCCCCCGCAGCGTCGCGGTAGCAAAGCTGCAACCATTTGAGTGGCATAAGCCGCCCGCGACGATCCTCGTCGGGGGAAGGCGATGAACGAATTGCGGTCGATGGTCACGGGCGGCGCGCGCGGGTCGCTGCTCGCCAAGCGTCAGCCCAAAAGGGGGCGGGCAGCCGAGGAGCCCAGCCTCGCCGGCTTCGCGATCCCGCGGGTGGAGGCGCGCACGTCCAACCAGCGCCGCGAGGACCGCCACCTCAAGGTGGTCGAGACGGCCGAGCTGAGCTTCCGCCGCCGCAAGATCGACGTCGACGTCGTCAACGTCTCCAATCACGGCGCGATGATCGAGGCCGACATCGACCCGCGTATCGGCGAGCGCCTGCAGATCCGCTTCGACGGCTGCAACCGGACCGAGTGCGCCGTGCGCTGGGTCCGCGAAGGCCGCATCGGCCTCGAATTCGCGCAGGAAACCGAGATCATCGCCTCGGCAAAGGTCCGCGAGCTGGTCGTCAGCGGCCGCCGCGAGGGCGAGCAGGCGCCGCCCGAGCCGGCCGCCGCCGCTGAGCCGCAGCCCGGGCAGGCGGTCGAGACCGTCTATTCGTCGTCGCCGCAGGGGACGCAGCAGCAGGAGCCGCGCGAGCCGCGCCAGAGCCTGCTCTGGAAGGCCGTGCTCCACTGGGACCATGGCAGCCTGCTGGTCCGCGTCCGCAACATCTCGGCCGAAGGCGCGATGCTGGAAGCGCGCGAGGAGCTGCCGCCGGAGACCGGCGTGGTCGTCGACGTCGGCGAGGGCGGCACCGTGTGCGGGATCGTGCGCTGGTCGCGCGGGGGGCAGCTCGGCGTGCGCTTCGACCATCGCTTCGACCTGCGCCGCCTGGCGCGGCCCGAGCGGCCGTTCGAACACAGTCCTGCCATGATGAAGCCGCGCTATCTCCAGAGCGAGCTCGATCCGAACTCGCCCTGGGCGGCGGCCTGGGACACCTTCACCCCCGACGACGCCGAGGCCGACCTCGATCCCGAGGCCGACGCGGCCTGAGCTTCTAGCGGGCGTCGACCAGGACGATCTCGGCCTCGTCGAGCGCGCGGATCGTCACCTGCTCCTCGCCGGTGACGGCGACTCCGTCGCGCGGCTCGGCGCGGACGCCGTTGACCTCGATCGCGCCGCCCACCGCCACCAGATAGACGTGCCGCGACGGATCGAGCCGGAGCTCCGCCGCCTCGCCGGCCTTGAGCGTCGCGCCCTGCACCCGCGCCGCGGCGTGGATCTTCAGGGCGTCGGCGTCCTCCTCGAACCCGCTGGCGAGGGTGACGAAGCTTCCCGCCCGCGCGCCCTTCGGAAATTCCCTGGCGCCCCAGCCGGGCTCGGCGCCCGGCCGGTCCGTCTGGATCCAGATCTGGAACAAGGTCGTCGCTTCGTCCTCGAGATTATATTCGGCGTGGCGCACGCCGGTCCCCGCCGACATCACCTGGACGTCGCCGGCGCCCGTGCGGCCTTTGTTGCCCATCGAATCCTGATGGGTGATCGCGCCCTCGCGGACATAGGTGATGATCTCCATGTCGGCATGGGGATGCGGCGGGAAGCCGGAGCGGGCGGCGATCTCGTCGTCGTTCCAGACGCGGATCGCGCCCCAGCCCATGCGCGCCGGCTCGTGATAGTCGGCGAAGGAGAAATGGTGGCGCGCATTGAGCCAGCCATGGTCCGCGTGGCCGAGCGTCGAAAAGGGGCGGATGTCGATCATGGTCGTTCCTCTCAGATCAGTCCTTCGGCGCGCAGCGTCTCCCGGACGGCGGGCCGCTCGGCGACGCGCTGGAGATAGGCGGCGAGGCCCGGCCAGCGCCCGATGTCGATGGCGTGGATACCGGTCCAGTTTAGCACCGCGAACGCATAAGCGTCGAGGATCGAGAAGCGATCCCCGAGGATGTAGGGGCCCTCGCCGATCTGCTCCTGCAGATAGTCGAACTTCTTGCCCAAAGCCTCGCGGGTCGCGTCCTTGAAGGCGTCGGGCGTGGCCGGATTCCACAGCGGAGCGAAGCCCTTGTGCAGCTCGGTGGCGATGAAGTTCAGCCATTCGAGCAGCCGGTAGCGCTCGATCCCGTCCGCCGGCAGCGCCAGCTCGGAGCCGGGCGCCCGGTCGGCGAGATATTGCAGGATCACCGCATTCTCGGTCAGCACGCTGCCGTCGTCGAGCCGCAGCGCGGGCACGGCACCCTTCGGGTTGACGGCATAGAGGTCCTCGCCGTCGGCGGTGCGCTTGCTCGGGAACTCGACCTTGGCGAGGTCGATCGGCAGCTTCGCCTCGCGCGCGGCGATGTGCGGGGCCTGCGAGCAGGCGGCAGGCGCGTAATAGAGCTTCATCTCGGGTCTCCTTGTGATTGCCGAGATAAGCGCCTAGCTTCGTTGCCGCTAGACGCCCGCCTGACACCATGGTGTTGCACGATATGGAACGCTCGTCGGTCGACCTGCTCGATGTCCTCGCCTTCGTCCGCGTCGTCGAGACCGGGGCCTTCGCCCGGGCCGCCGAACGCATGGGCATGTCCAAGTCGATCGTCAGCCGCCGCGTCGCGCGCCTCGAACGCCAGCTCGGCGCCAAGCTGCTGACGCGGACCGCCAGCGGGGCCACGCCGACCGACATCGGCGAGGCCTATCATGCGCGCGCCGCCAACGTCCTCGCCGAGCTGGAGGCGGCGCGGGAGGTG
>JAXDPC010000036.1:0-2962 GCA_034668525.1 Sphingomonadales bacterium | reverse complement strand
AGCCTTCCGACGTGGCGTTGCCGTCCGCGTCCTTGGCGATGACGCCGGCCTCGAGGAACTCGTGATAGAGGTCGTTGCCTTCGCGGGTGCGCTCTCCCACGCCGGCGAAGACGCTGGTGCCGCCATGGCCCTTGGCGATGTTGTTGATCAGCTCCTGGATGAGCACGGTCTTGCCGACGCCGGCGCCGCCGAACAGGCCGATCTTGCCGCCCTTCGCATAAGGCGCGAGCAGGTCGATGACCTTGATGCCGGTGACGAGGATCGCATTCTCGGTCGACTGGTCGACGAAGAGCGGCGCGTCGGCATGGATCGGCGCTGTGCGGGTATGGCCGATCGGGCCGCGCTCGTCGATCGGCTCGCCGATCACGTTCATGATCCGCCCGAGCGTCTCGGGGCCGACGGGGACGCGGATCTGCGAACCGGTGTCGCGCACTTCCTGGCCGCGGGTGAGACCGTCGGTCGAATCCATCGCGATCGTGCGGACGGTCGACTCGCCGAGATGCTGCGCGACTTCGAGGACGAGGCGGTTGCCGCCATTGTCGGTCTCCAGCGCCGAGAGGATCTCTGGCAGGTCCTGCTCGAACGTCACGTCGACGACGGCGCCGATGACCTGGCTGATGCGGCCGATATTGTTGGAGCCGGTGCTGATCGCGGCGGCGGTGTCTGCGGCACTTGCCATTCTATTCTCCATTCACTGCGTTCGGCAGCAGCATCGCCTCGAGCTTCTGCCTCAAAAGTTTGATTTCCTGATCGTCGTCCGACTTGAAGATGGTCACCGCACCTTCCGACCAGCCGCCGAAGAGGAGCGCATAGCGGGGCTGGGGCGGATAGGCCGGGCGCACCCAACGCCTCAACAGCGAGCCGCCGATCGACCAGAGCGCGCCGATCGCGATGGCGAAGGCGACCGGGGTCAGCCAAGGCATGTCCGGCGGAACCGGGCGCACGAGCAACCACGCGGACGCGATGAGCGCCGTGACGGCGAGCGGACTCGGCAAATCGTGCAAATTGGGCCAGGTGACCGGCGCCCAGTCGTTCACGCTGAGCATCCAGCCGTCGCCGACCTCGAGCGTGAGATCGGGCGTCCGGATCAGGGGCGGCGCGATCTCTATCCGCTCGTCGGTGAGAATTTGGTCGATGCTCCGCGTCATCGGTCGGGACGGCCTCCGGCGGCTTCGCCGTCGGCGAACCAGAGGCTGGTCTCGACGTCGAAGCGGAAAATGGTCTGCGCGGGCTGCCAGGCGCCGGTCCCGCGGGCGCGGGAGGTGGTGCGGCGCTCGTAGCGACAGGCGGCGGCATCCTCGCCGGCCGGGCGGCAGGTGAGGGCGCGGATCTCGGCGGTGGCGCGGTTGGCGCCGCAATTGTCCTCCTCGCCGAGGCCGGAGCAGGCGAGGTTGAGCTGGTCCTCGACGGCGGTCTTGACGTCGTCCGCGCTCGGCAGGGCCGGCGCCTGGAGGGCGATGAGGAGAGCGAGGATGTTGGACATGGTCAAAGGGCCTCCGCGCCGGAGATGATCTCGACGAGCTCGGTGGTGATAGCAGCCTGGCGGGTCCGATTATACTGGATTGTCAGGCGGTTGATCATGTCCCCCGCGTTGCGCGTGGCATTGTCCATGGCGGTCATCCGGCTGCCCTGCTCGGAGGCGGCGTTCTCCAGCAGCGCGCGGAAGATCTGCACGGCGACGTTGCGCGGCAGCAGCTCGGCGAGGATCTCCTCCTCGTCGGGCTCGTACTCGATGGCCGCGTCCGCGCCGCCGGCGGCGGCGCCGGCCGTGGCCTCGGGCATCGGTACGGGGATGATCTGCTGGCCGACCGGCTCCTGGACGAGCGCGGACTGGAAGCGCGCGTAATAGAGGTGGACGACGTCGATGCCGTCGGTGAGGTAGCGCTCGACGAGGTCGTTCGCGATCTCCTGGGCGTCGGCGAAGCGCACCTGCTTGATGTCGCCGGTGTCGTGCTGGTGGATGATCTGGCGCGGGAACAGGCGCTGGATGACGGCGCGGCCCTTGCGGCCGATCAGGTAGAAATAGACGGTCTTGCCGTCGCGGATGAGGTCGTCGGCGGCCTTGCGCGCGGCGCGCACGATGTTGGTGTTGAACGCGCCGGCGAGGCCTCGGTCCGAGGTGGCGACGACGAGCAGATGGACCTGGTCGGCGCCGGTGCCGCCGAGCAGCTTCGGGCTCTGGTCGCCGATCGAGATGCGCGAGGCGAGGCTCGCCATCACCCGCTCCATGCGCTGGGCATAGGGGCGGCCGGCCTCGGCCGCCTGCTGGGCGCGGCGAAGCTTGGCGGCGGCGACCATCTTCATCGCCTTGGTGATCTTCTGGGTGGACTTCACCGAGGAAATCCGACCCTTGAGCGCCTTGAGAGAGGCCATTGATGTTTCTCTTCGTTGCCTTCGAAGGTCCTTCGATACGGGCCTTCGCCGGGGCTCAGTCCCTACTCAGGATGAGCGTTTATTTTCAAATCCGCTCATCCTGGGGAGCCGCTGAGCCTGGCGAAGCGGCGTCTCGAAGGACTTAGGCGAAGGTCTTCGTGAACTCTCCGATGATGGTCTTCAGCTGACCTGCGGTGTCGTCGTCGAGTGCCTTGGTCTCGCGGATCTGGCCGAGCACGTCCGCATGATCGGCGCGGAAATGGCTCAGAAGCGCGCTCTCGAAGCGTGTCACCGCGTTCACGGGCACATTGTCGATGAAGCCGTTGACGCCGGCATAGATGGAAACGACCTGCTCCTCGACCGGCATCGGCTGGAATTGCGGCTGCTTCAGCAGCTCGGTCAGCCGGGCGCCGCGGTTCAAGAGGCGCTGGGTCGACGCGTCGAGGTCCGAGCCGAACTGGGCGAAGGCGGCCATCTCGCGATACTGGGCGAGCTCGAGCTTGATCGATCCCGCGACCTTCTTCATCGCCTTGGTCTGCGCGGCCGAGCCGACGCGGCTGACCGAGAGGCCGACGTTGATCGCCGGGCG
>JAXDPC010000035.1:0-3001 GCA_034668525.1 Sphingomonadales bacterium | reverse complement strand
GCCGGCGACGATGAGGCGAAGGTGGCCGCTGCCGACCACGTCCGCCTTGACGATCCGCACCGGCCCCGCCGCGACCCGCGGCGCCGGCCAGCCCGCGCCATAGGGACCGCCGCCCTCGAGGGCCTCGCAGAGCAAAGGGCAGACTCCGCCGGGCGCGAGCACCGCGTCGAGCAGCAAGGCGGCACCGTCGCGGCTGTGCGACACGTCGTCGGCGAGGCGCTCGTCGAGGAAGTCGGCGAGTGCGTCGATCCGGCTGCGCTCGACCGTGAGGCCGGCGGCCATGGCGTGTCCCCCGCCCGCCACCAGCAGTCCGCTCTCCTTGGCCGCCAGCACCGCGGCGCCGAGATCGACGCCGGCGATCGAGCGCCCCGAGCCCTTGCCGAGCCCGTCCTCGCCGAGCGCGATGACGATGGCGGGGCGGCCGGTCTTCTCCTTGATCCGGCCGGCGACGATGCCGATCACGCCCGGGTGCCAGCCTTCCGAGGCGACCAGCACCACGGCGCGGTTGCCCTGCGCGCCGCAAAGTCCCTCCGCCGCCTCGCAGACCGCGGCCTCGATGGCGCGGCGCTCCTCGTTGAGGCGGTCGAGCTCGGCGGCGATGACGCGCGCTTCTTCCGGGTCCTCGGTGGTGAGCAATCGCACCCCGAGGTCCGACTTGCCGACCCGGCCGCCGGCGTTGATCCGCGGGCCGAGCGCGAAGCCGAGCTCGTGGCAGGCCGGCGCGCGGCTCAGGCGGGCGGCGTCGGCGAGAGCGGCGAGGCCGACATTGCGCCGCTGCGCCATCACCTTCAGCCCCTGGGTGACGAACGCCCGGTTGAACCCCCGCAGCGACGCCACGTCGGCGACGGTGCCGAGCGCGACCAGGTCGAGCAAATCGGTGAGCTTCGGCTCGTCCCGCCCGGCGAAGAACCCTCGCGCACGCAGCGTCCGCACGGTCGCGGCGGCGAGCAGGAAGCAGACTCCGACGGCGGCGAGATTGCCGTGCGCCGCGGCATCCTCCGCCTCGTCCAGCCGGTTGGGATTGACCAGGCTGTGCGCGATGGGGAGCGCGCTCTGGCATTTGTGATGGTCGACGACGATCACGTCGACGCCGGCGCCGCGCGCCATCTCCAGCGCCTCGAAAGCCTGGGCGCCGCAATCGACGGTGACGATCAGCCGCGCGCCTTCCTTCGCCAGCCGCACCAAAGCCTCGCCCGAGGGGCCGTAGCCCTCCATCAGCCGGTCGGGGATATAGGCCTTCGGGTCGCAGCCGAGATCGCGCAGCAGCCGGACGAGCAGCGCCGCGGAGGTGGCGCCGTCGACGTCGTAATCGCCGAAGACGGTGACCGGCTCGCGCGCCTCGACCGCGTCGGCGAGCCGTTCGGCGGCCTGGTCCATGTCGCGGAAAATGGAAGGGTCGGGCATGAACCCGCGGATCGTCGGCGTCCGGTGCCGGTCCAGATCGTCGCGCCCGACGCCGCGCGCGAGCAGCAGCTGGTCGACCAGCCCGTCCGGCGCGAAGCCGGCGTCGAGCCCCTCCCCCGCCGCTCCCCGCCACCGCCAGGGCTGACCGAGGATCGAGCGCGACACGCCGCAAACGAAGGCCGGAGTCATCAGCATTCCCGGGCTTGTAGAACGGCTGGCGCGGAAGGTGAATCCGCGGCGCGCGAAAGATGTGGAAAAGGCTTCAGAGCCGCATCAGCACGACTCCGGCGACGATCAGCGCGCCCGCGATCCAGCGGCGGAGGCCGATCTCCTCGCGCAGCCAGATCGCCGCGATCAGCAGCGCGAACAGGACGCTGGTCTCGCGCAGCGCCGCGACCAGGGCGAGCGGCGCCTGGGTGAATGCCCAGATCGCGATCCAGTAGGAGCCGAGCGACATCGCCGCCGCGGCGGTGCCGCCGCGCCATGCCGGGGCGAGCGCGGCGAGCGCCCGCCGGCCGCGCAGCGCCAGGCCGATCATGAGCATCAGCAGCCCGTCGAGCGCGAACAGCCACATGGCGAAGCCGGAGACCGAGCCGGAGAGCCGGGCGCCGAGACCGTCGGCGAGCGTGTAGGCGGCGGTGAAGCCGGCGGTGCCGAGCGCCCAGACCAGGCCTCGGCGCGAGAGCCCGCCGCTGCCCGCCAGCAGCAGGATTCCGCCCGCGATCGCCAGCACGGCGGCGCCCCGCGCCGGGCCCGGCACCTCCGCCAGGAACAGCGCGCCGGCGACCGCGACGATCAGCGGCGCCGTGCCGCGCGCGATCGGATAGACCTGGCTGAGGTCGCCCTGCGCATAGGCCCGGATCAGGAACAATTTGTAGCCGCTGTGCAGCGCCGAGCCGAGCAGCACCCATGGCCAGGCGGCGCGGGCCGGCGGCGCGAAGAAGGGGATCAGGGCGAGCGCGATCGCGCCCTGGACGAGCGCGAGCAGCATGATCGAGGAGAAGCGGTCGAGCCCGAGCTTCACCACCGCGTTCCAGCCGGCGTGGAGCAGGGCGGCGAACAGCACGGCGAAGAAGACGGCGGCGCTCATCGCGGCTTTCGCTATACGCCTTTCGCAATGACCGAAACGCTGTCGCTGAAGGAGGCCCGCCGCATCGCGCTCGCCGCGCAGGGCCTCGCCGGACGGCGCCCTGCAGGTCCCGTCGGCGCGGCGCGGCTGGCCCGTGAGACCGGGCGGCTGGCCATCCACCAGATCGACAGCGTCAGCGTGCTGGCGCGGGCGCATTATCTGCCGCTCTTCTCGCGCCTCGGCGATTATCCGCGCGCCGCTCTGGACGAGGCGGCGTGGGGAAGGAAAAGGCGCCTGTTCGAATATTGGGCGCACGAGGCCTCGCTGCTTCCGCTCGATCTCCACCCCGTGCTGCGCTGGCGGATGCAGCAGGCCGACGGTGGCCAGGGGATGTGGTCGCGGATGCGCGCCTTCGCCGGCGAGCGCCGCGGCGAGGCGATGGCGGTTCTGGAGCGGATCCGCGCGGAAGGCCCGCTCGCCGCCTCCGACTTCAAGGAGCAGAGGAGCAAAAGCGGCTGGTGGGAATGG
>JAXDPC010000034.1:0-7210 GCA_034668525.1 Sphingomonadales bacterium | reverse complement strand
TGTATGTCGAGCATAATTGCACCGACTTCGGCATGCAGGACCAGGTCTTTCCGGGCGACGGCGTGGTCACCGGCTCGGGCACGATCAACGGCCGCCTCGTCTACGTCTTCGCCCAGGACTTCACCGTCTTCGGCGGCTCTCTCTCCGAACGCCACGCCCAGAAGATCTGCAAGATCATGGACATGGCGATGAAAGTCGGCGCGCCGGTGATCGGCCTCAACGACAGCGGCGGCGCCCGTATCCAGGAAGGCGTCGCCAGCCTCGCCGGCTATGCCGAGGTGTTCCAGAGGAACGTGCTGGCGAGCGGCGTCATCCCGCAGGTCAGCGTCATCATGGGCCCGTGCGCGGGCGGCGCGGTCTATTCGCCGGCGATGACCGATTTCATCTTCATGGTGAAGGACAGCTCCTACATGTTCGTGACGGGTCCCGACGTCGTGAAGACGGTGACCAACGAGGTGGTGACGCAGGAGGAATTGGGCGGCGCGGTCACCCATACGACGAAGAGCGGCGTCGCCGACGTCGCCTTCGAGAACGACATCGACGCCTTGCTGGCGACGCGCGAATTCTTCGATTTCCTGCCGCTCTCGAACCGCCACGATCTGCCCGAGCGCGCGTGCAGCGACCCGTGGGACCGGCGCGAGGACAGCCTCGACACGCTCATCCCGGACAGCGCCTCCAAGCCCTACGACATGCACGAGCTGATCCGCAAAGTGCTCGACGACGAGGATTTCTTCGAGATCCAGCCGAACCACGCCGCCAATATCATCACCGGCTTCGGCCGGATCGAAGGCCGCACCGTCGGCATCGTCGCCAACCAGCCGATGGTCCTCGCCGGCGTGCTCGACATCGCCAGCTCGAAGAAGGCCGCGCGCTTCGTCCGCTTCTGCGACGCTTTCGACGTGCCGATCCTGACCTTCGTCGACGTGCCCGGCTTCCTCCCCGGCGTCGCCCAGGAGCATGGCGGCATCATCAAGAACGGCGCCAAATTGCTCTTCGCCTACGCCGAGGCGACGGTGCCCAAGATCACGGTGATCACCCGCAAGGCCTATGGCGGCGCCTATGACGTCATGGCGTCCAAGCATCTGCGCGGCGACCTCAATTACGCCTGGCCGACCGCCGAGATCGCGGTGATGGGCGCCAAGGGCGCGGTCGAGATCATCTTCCGCAAGGACATAGGCGACCCGGAGAAGATCGCCGCGCGCACCGCCGAATATGAAGCCCGCTTCGCCAACCCGTTCGTGGCGGCGAGCATGGGCTTCATCGACGAAGTGATCATGCCGCACTCGACCCGGCGGCGGATCGCGCTCGGGCTCAGGAAGCTGCGCGACAAGCAGCTGGAGAATCCCTGGAAGAAGCACGACAACATTCCGTTGTGACTTATGGCCGACTCGATCCAGCTTGAAATCCAGCGTCCGGGGTCGCCGGCGGAGCAGGCAGTGCTCAGCTGGGCGTTCGTTCGCGATTCCGTTCAGCTCGATGCCGTCAGCCCGGGCATGCCGCCTTTCCGCACCGTCGAATGGGACCTGTTCGAAGCCTTGTGCGCCTATCGCCGCTTCCTGGAGCGCAAAGGCGGCTATCTCTTGCTGTGCAACGGCGCGCGCAAGGACGCCTTTCCCTCCGCCATGTCGCGGGAGATGGGCAAAGGTTTCAAGCTGTACATCAGCCTGATGGGCCGTCCGGGCGGGACGCTGGTCGAGACGCTCGATCCGGCGCCGTTGGAAACGGTGAGCACCGTCGCCGAGCAGGCGGCGTTCCACGACGCGTGGTTCGACAGCATTCGCGCCCCGGCCCGGGCAACCGGGGACAGTCACTAGTGACCGTCCCCTCTCCTATGCCAAAAACATGACCGGGAATGCGCGGGTGATCAGGATCGCGGCGGCGGTGATTGGCGACGGTCTCGGGCGCATATTGCTGGTGCGGAAACGGGGGACCGAGGCGTTCATGCTCCCGGGCGGGAAGATCGGGCGGGGGGAGGTTGCGCTCGAAACACTGGCGCGTGAGCTGGGCGAGGAGATCGGCTGCGCGATCGCTCCGGGGCCTCGGCCGCTGGGCCGGTTCAGCGCCCCCGCGGCGAACGAGCCGGGGGCGACGGTCGAGGCGGAACTGTTCGCGGTGGATCTCGTCGGCGAAGCTGCTCCCGCAGCGGAGATCGCGGAGGCGCGCTGGCACCATCCCGACGAGATTGCCGTCTTCCCGCTGGCGCCGCTGGCGCGCGACCACGTCCTCCCGCTTGTCCGGTCCTGGACACGATGAGCGACGCCCGCCCGGAAGACATGCTCGTCGGCATCTTCGCTCTCGCGCTGGTGCCGCTGATCGCGCTGCGCATCCGACGCGGGCTGCGCGACGGGCGGCTGCCCATCTACCGGACCTTTCATGAGCGCGACCAGTCCCGGTCGAAGTTCGCGGTCCTGCTCGTCTTGCACGCGCTCACTTTGCTGCTCATGCTCGTCGTCGCGGCCGACCTGCTGCTCGGGCTCGGCCTGCGGGAGCGGCTGTGACCAAGAAGGGGGTGCGATGACCGACCGGATCGAGGCGCTGGAGCGGCTGCAGCGGCTGCGCGAGAGCGGCGCGCTGAGCGAGGAGGAGTTCGCGGCGGAGAAAGCGGCTTTGCTCGGGCGCGCCGGCGCCGTGCTGGAGGAGGCGCCCCCTCCCGGCATCGAGCGCGAGCGTGTGGTCGCAGTGCAGAGGCGTCGCCCGGAATGGCTGATCCCGGCGGCTTTGCTTGGTGTCCTGGCCCTCTTCGCGGTGGTTGCCTGGCTGGTCCTGCGTGGCGGCGGCGGCGAGGAGACCGACCTGTCTCAGACCAACGTCGCCGCGCCCGCCGCCGCGCCGCCCGAGCAGAATCTCGTGGAGGCGGCTCCCGCTCCGACAATCCGCGACCGTCCCGAAGCCGACCAGCTCGCCGCCGCCTTCCGCGCCGCCTTCGGCGGCCGCGCGACGCGGGCGGTGGACGAAGCCGACGTCACCTTCCGCCCGGGAAGACTCGTCTGGATCGGCGACAAGGCGATGCTGGTGAGCGAAGGGACCAACGCCGAGGAATGCCATGCCTGCGCGGGGCATGTCGCCATCCACCGCCTCGCCGTGGCCGGCGACGGCTTCCGCGTCGAGGGGGAATGGCTGAGCGTCGCCACAGACGATTACGGCCGTCCACCGGAATGGCGCGTCACCGGCGAGCTGACCGGCCGGCCGGCGCTCCGCGTCGAGGGCGGCGGCGGCAATCAGGGAATCTTCTGCAACTTCGTCAGCTGGTACGATCTCACCGGCGAAAGTCCTCGGCAGATCGCGCGCGTGCAGACCGGCTATACGAACGAAGGGGAGGAAGGCGGGTTCGAGCTGGAAGGCCGGATCGCCAATCTGCGCCCCGGCCGCTCGTTCGACGTCGTCTATACCGGCTATGAGAGCTTCACGGAGACCTACAGTCTGCGCGGCGGGCGCTTCCAGTTCGACGGCGCGGAATCGCGCGTCCCCTCATGCTGAAGGAATTGCGATGAAGCTCGGCCGCCTCAACCATGTCGGGGTCGCGACGCCGTCGATCGAGCGGAGCGTCGCGCTCTATCGGGACCTCCTCGGCGCCACGAATATCCAGGAGCCGTTCGACCTGCCGGCGCAGGGTGTGCGGGTGTGCTTCGTCGACACGCCGAACAGCCAGATCGAGCTGATCGAGCCGCTCGGCGGGAATTCGCCGCTCCACGGCTTCCTCGCCAGGAACCCGGCGGGGGGGCAGCACCATGTCTGCTTCGAGGTGCCGGACATCCATGCGGCCAAAGCGGAGATGGAAGCCAAGGGCGCAAGGGTGCTCGGCGAGCCGCGCGTCGGCGCGCACGGGACGCCGGTGATCTTCGTCCATCCCAGGGACATGGGCGGCGTCCTGGTCGAGCTGATGGAGACGCCGAGGGACGGGCATTGACTTCCAACCCGCTCATCCTGAGGAGGGACTGAGCGAAGGCGAAGGCCCGTCTCGAAGGACCTTGTGCCGCTCCCGTGCGTCCTTCGAGACGCCGCTTCGACTTCGCTCAGCGGCTCCTCAGGATGAGCGGCTCTTTGGTGAGGTCCGAGTGAGCGAAAAACCGACGATCGAGCAGGACCAAGGCGAGGATTCGGGCGCCGCGCCGGCTCCGCCCCGCGACGCGCCGTCCGCGGCCTCTCCGACCGTTTCCAACTGGCGGTCCGCCGCCTCCCGCGAAGTGAAGGGGGCGGACCTCGTCTGGCGCACGCCGGAGGGCCTGGACGTCCGGCCCCTTTACACCGCCGAGGACGCGGCCGGAATCGACCCCGGCCTTCCCGGCTTCGCGCCCTTCACGCGCGGGCCCTACGCCTCGATGTACACCGGCCGGCCCTGGACCATCCGGCAATATGCGGGCTTCTCGACCGCCGAGGATTCGAACGCTTTCTACCGACGCAACCTCGCCGCCGGGCAGAAGGGGCTCAGCGTCGCCTTCGATCTCGCCACGCATCGCGGCTACGATTCGGATCATCCCCGCGTGGTCGGCGACGTCGGCAAGGCGGGCGTGGCGATCGACACCGTGGAGGACATGAAGATCCTGTTCGACGGCATCCCGCTCGACACCATGTCGGTGTCGATGACGATGAACGGCGCGGTGCTGCCGGTAATGGCCTTCTACATCGTCGCGGCGGCGGAGCAGGGAGTCGCTCAGGCCCGGCTCTCCGGCACGATCCAGAACGACATTCTGAAGGAGTTCGCGGTCCGCAACACCTACATCTATCCGCCCGAGCCCTCGATGCGGATCGTCGCCGACATCATCGCCTATACGTCCGCGCACATGCCGCGCTTCAACTCGATCTCGATCTCGGGCTACCACATGCTCGAGGCGGGTGCGACGGCGGTCCAGGAGCTCGCCTTCACGCTGGCCGACGGAATGGAATATGTCCGCATCGCCCGGGCGAAGGGACTGGACGTCGACGCCTTCGCGCCGCGGCTCAGCTTCTTCTTCGGCATCGGCATGAACTTCTTCATGGAGATCGCGAAGCTGCGCGCGGCGCGGACGCTCTGGCACCGGATCATGCGCGATTTCGGCGCGACCAACCCGAAATCGCTGATGCTGCGGACGCACTGCCAGACCAGCGGCGTCTCGCTGACCGAGCAGGACCCCTACAACAATATCGTCCGCACCACGATCGAGGCGATGGCGGCGGTGCTCGGCGGCACCCAGTCGCTCCACACCAACAGCTTCGACGAGGCGATGGCGCTGCCGACCGACTTCTCCGCCCGGATCGCGCGCAACACCCAGCTCATCCTCGCCGAGGAGAGCGGCATCGCCAACGTCGCCGATCCCTTGGGCGGCTCTTACTTCCTCGAAGCCCTGACCAAGGATCTCGCCGACCGCGCCTGGGCGCTGATCGAGGAAGTGGAGAATCTGGGCGGGATGACCGCGGCGGTGCGCGAGGGCATGCCCAAGCGCCGGATCGAGGAGGCGTCGGCCGAACGCGCGGCGCGGGTCGACCGCGGCGAGACGGTGATCGTCGGCGTCAACCGCTACCGGCTCGAGGACGAGGCGCCGCTCGACATCCTCGAGGTCGACAACGCCAGGGTCCGCTCCGGCCAGATCGCGCGCATCGAGCAGGTCCGGCGGGAGCGGGACGAGGAGAAATGCCGCGCCGCTCTCGACGCATTGCGTGATGCGGCGAGGGGAGAAGCCAACCTGCTCGCGCTCGCGGTGGAAGCCGCCCGCGCACGGGCGACGCTCGGCGAGATCAGCTTCGCGCTCGAGGAAGCGTGGGGCCGTTACGACACGGTGCCCGAGCCGGTGCGCGGCATCTACGGCGGCGCGTACGAAGGCGACCCGCGATGGGCGCGGGCGCAGGACGGCGTCGGCGCCGTCGCACGTCGACTCGGCCGACCCCCCCGCCTGCTGGTCGCCAAGATGGGCCAGGACGGTCACGACCGCGGCGCCAACCTCGTCGCCTCGGCCTTCGCGGACCTCGGCTTCGAGGTCGTCGCCGGACCGCTCTTCCAGACCCCGGAGGAAAGCGCGCGCCTCGCCGCTGAGCGCGACGTCGACGTGGTCGGCGCCTCCAGCCTGGCGGCCGGCCACAAGACGCTCGTGCCCGAGCTGATCCGGCACCTTCGCGAGATGGGCCGCGCCGACATCAAGGTCGTGGTCGGCGGCGTCATCCCGGGGCGAGATTACGAGATGCTGCGCGAGGCCGGCGTCCAGGCGATCTTCGGACCCGGCACCAACCTGGTCGACGCCGCCGGCGAGGTTCTGAAGCTCCTCGGCCACAACATGCCCCCGCTCGAGGAGGCCGCGGAATGATCGAAGAGGAGACCCGCGTCGACCCGAAGGAGCAGGCCGCCGACCATTACGGCGAGTCCCTCGCCTACGATTTCTCGAAATTCCTGACGACGCTCTCGATCCTCGCTCTCGGCGGGGTGCTCACGCTCACCCAGACCGCCGACCGCACCGACATCAAGACGGTCAACATCGCTCTGTCGGTCTGCGCCATCGCCCTCGCCGGCACACTCGCGTTGATCACGGCCAATGCGATCGCCTACGCACGCGCCTCCGGCGAGCCGATGCCGCGCAACCTGCACCGCTACATGCTGGCCGCGATGAGCCTGCTCGGCGTGGGCATGGGCATGTTCCTCTTCCTGTGGATGGACACGCTGAGTTGATGATCGGCCCCTTCGCCAACGTCTGGAAGTCCATGCTCACTGTCGCCGTGGTCACGGCGACCGGTGTCGGCTTATACCCTGGGGTCGGACCGGCGGTCGCGTCCACGCCGCCCCAATGCGAAGTCCAGCGACTCGCATATTGCGTCCAGGGCCGGACGATAAGGCTGCAGGTGGCGGACGACGGCACCGCGACGATCGAGACGGCAGCGCAGATCGGCGTGAGGACACACCGCATCGTCGAGCCGTGGAGCTGCCGCCGAGGTCCCGCCGACACGAACGGCGCCTATCCGAATCCATCGGAGGTTCGGCGCGGGGAAGACGGCTGGCTCCATTTCACGATGCGCCTGCGCGGCGACGGATCGTGCGACCTGCAAATCTCTCAACTGCGGAGCCCTGAACACAGCGGCACACGATATGATCGCGTCATGTATATTCCGATCATCGTCTGCCAGGGAGAAGCGCGGGCCTCCTATCCGGGCGGAGGGCTGTTTTCCGAAGAATTCACGCGGCAGGGTACGGCATGTTCTCGAAGATATTGATCGCCAACCGGGGCGAGATCGCCTGCCGCGTCATCCG
>JAXDPC010000033.1:0-3040 GCA_034668525.1 Sphingomonadales bacterium | reverse complement strand
CACCGCCGCCATTTCTATTTCGGCGCGGCCGACGGCGTGAAGCGCGACTTCCTCCATCACCGGGTCTGCGAGCATGCTTTCAACGCGATCGGCGGCGGCAAGGCCTCGACGCTCTACGATGCGATCGGCGCCGCCCAGGTCGCCAAGGCGAGCTATGCCGGCATGCGGCTGCTCAACCGCCTCAACCGGCGCCTGCCGGTATGGCCGATGGATGCGCTCGACGGGGAGGGGAGCGCGATCGTCGAGATCTACACGCGGGTGTTCATTCTGATGGCGGGGCAGAGCGGCCGCAAGGTGCGCAGCCTGGCGCAGCTGAACCGCGCGCTCGCCGCCCTGGGCTCCGCGCCGGCCCGGCTGGGGCGCGAGCCGAACGACCACGAGACCGACGTGCTGATCGCCGCCGCGGGCCTGCGCCGCATCGCCGGCGACCCGTCCTACTGGAACCCGCCGGCGCTCACCCCCGCCATCGCGCGCGGCGAGGGCTGGACGTTCGGCGTGCGATGACGCATTTCCGGCGGACGCCGGGTTAGCTCAGCTGGTAGAGCAACCGCCTTGTAAGCGGTTGGTCGTCGGTTCGAGTCCGACACCCGGCACCGGGAGCCGGTGCGGGAGCGTCAGTCGGCGACGCGGCGCAGGACGACCGCGTCCTGGTGATCCTGGACGCCGCGCGGCACATAGTCGACCAGCTCGAAATAGCGCGCCCATTCGCGCTCGACATAGGCCCGCGTGTGATAGGCCGACTGATAGAAATCGGGCAGGCCGTCGAGCTTCAGCTTCCCGGTCGCGCCGACCGCGAACAGGAAGCCGTGCGCCTCCAGCTTCGCGAGATCGTCGGGCGGGAGCTGACGATAGACATGCTCGCCGTGGACGGTGAGGACCAGGATCGCCCCGGGCCGCGCGATCCGCTTCAGCTCCGCGAGCCAGGCGTGCTGATATTCCTCGTCGAGATGGGTGAAGACCGAGATCGAGTAGATGAAGTCGAAGCTCGCGTCCGCGAAAGGGCTCGGCGGCGTCGGATTGTTGAGGGTGAAGCGCGCCCAGGGGAGGTTGTCCCGGCACCATGCGACCAGCTCCGGATCGATGTCGGTGCCGTGGATCCGGCAGGAGGGCGGCGGGCTCGCGAAGTTGCGGAGGACGCGGCCGGAGCCGCAGCCGAAGTCGAGCACGTCCTCGAACGAGTAGACCGTGCGCCCCATCGGGGCCAGCATCCGATCGAGGTCCCGGGCGATGTTTTCGCCGGCCTTGACGAAGTCTTCGGCGCGAAGGCCGCCATGGACCCGGTAGCGCAGCTTCGCCGAGGGCAGGGGCCCCTCGTCGCCGCTCCGGCGCCGGTCCGCGACCGCCGCCAGCGCGAGCTTGGGCTTGTGGCCGAGATAGCGGAGGAACTGGGCGGCGCGCCGGGCGCCGGGGATCCGCTTCAATGCGGCACGAGAGATCATCTTGTTGCTCCTGCGCCGCACCCGGCCTGCAATATGAATATCATGGGCGCTCCCTATCCGTCCGGACCGGATCGCGAAAGCCCCGCGACCGCCCTCAGGCGAACAGCGCCCGCGCCTTCGTCAGTCCTTCGAGCCCGGCGGCGAGCGTCTCCTCGCGCTTGGCGAAGCAGAGGCGGACGACGGTGGCGACGGGGTCCTGCGGATAGAAAGCGCTGACGGGGATGCCGGCGACGCCGCATTCCCGCACGGCGCGCTCGCAGAAGGCGACGTCGTCGGCGCGAATCCCCGAGGCCGCGAGGTCGATCGAGACGAAATAGCTCCCCTCGGCGGGCAGGGTGGCGAAGCCGGCGGCCTCGAGATCGGCGACGAAGCCGTCGCGCGCGGCGGCGAAGGCGCTGCGCATGCCTGCGAAATAGCTCTGGTCCTTGCCGAGGCCGTAGGCGACCGCCGCCTGGAGGTTCGGCGCCGTCGAGAAAGCGAGGAACTGGTGCGCGTTGGCGAAGGGGTCGGCCAGCGCCGGCGGGGCGATCGACCAGCCCACCTTCCAGCCGGTCAGCGAGAAGATCTTGCCGGCCGAGCCGATCTTGACCGTCCGCTCGGCCATTCCGGGCAAAGCGGCGAGGGGCACGAAGCGGCGCCCGTCGAAGACGAGATGCTCCCAGACCTCGTCGGCGAGGACCGGCACATCATAGCGGACGCAATATTCGGCGAGCAGGCGCAGCTCCTCGTCGTCGAACAGGCGCGAGGTGGGATTGTGGGGGTTGTTGAAGACGACCAGGCGCGTGCGCTCCCCGAACGCCGCGGCCAGCGCTTCTTTGGTGATCCGCCAGCCGGGCGGCGTCAGCCGGACGAGGCGCGGCACGCCCCCGGCGGCGCGGACCATCGGCAGATAGGAATCGTAGAGCGGCTGGAACAGCACGACCTCGTCGCCCGGCGAGACCAGGGAAAGCAGGGCGGCCGCGATCGCCTCGGTCGCGCCCGAGGTGACGGTGACCTGCTCCGCCGAGAAATCGAGCCCCTGATGGATGCGATAATGGGCGGCCACCGCCTCGCGCAGCTCGGCGAGCCCGCGCATCGGCGCATATTGGTTCGATCCGTGCAGCACCGCGTCCGCGGCGCGCGCGAGCACGTCCTCGGGCCAGCCGAAATCGGGGAAGCCCTGGCCGAGATTGACCGCTCCGTGCTCGGCGGCGAGCGCGGACATGTGGGCGAAGACGCTGGTGCCGAGCGACGCGAAGAGCGGGTTCATCGCACCCCCCTAGCAGCATCCGCCGCCGGGAGAGAATCAGGGCTCGCGGGCGGCCGGCGTCGGCGCGGTGCCCTGCTGCGCGGCCGCGGGCGGCGAGGCGGCGGGGGCGCGCTGCTGCTGGGCCGCGGGCGGCGCCGCCGGGGCCACGGCCGAGCCGCTGGTCGGGTTGCGGCGGCCGAGCGGGGTCTGGGCGGGGCCGCTGTCGCTGCCGGTCAGCGCCCAGCGCTGGCTCGCCGACAAGGTGCTGTCCGAGCGCGTCCGCTCCGCGATCACGGCGTTGGCGGTCTCGCGGCGCAGCGGCTCGTAGCGGCGCAGCACGGCGCGCTGGAAGCTGTCGACGCTGCCGCTCGCC
>JAXDPC010000032.1:0-10298 GCA_034668525.1 Sphingomonadales bacterium | reverse complement strand
GAACAAGGCGACCGAGCCTGCCGGCATGGGTCCGGAGAAGCGCCTGTTCGCTTTCTCGATCCTCTATCTCTTCGCGGTGTTCGGCGTGCTCGTCGCGGACCGGTGGCTGAGCGCATGAGCCCGCGCGACGACGAGGTCCGGCGGCGCCAGCGCGGCCGCGCGATCGTGACGGCGCTGGCGCTCGCCGCCTTCGTCCTGCTCATGTACCTGATCACCATCGCCCGGATGTCGGGCGGATGAGCGAGGCCGCCGCGCCCCGCCTGCGCCGCAACGGGCGCACGGCCGCGCTCGCCGCACTGGTGGCGGTGGCGATGGTCTGCCTCGCCTTCGCGAGCGTGCCGCTCTACCGGCTGTTCTGCCAGGTGACGGGCTTTGCGGGGACGACCCGGATGCGCCTCGGCGGCGACGCGCCGGGCGCCGCTGCGGGCCGCATCTCGGTCCGCTTCGACGCCAACCGTTCGCCCGGCCTGCCCTGGCAGTTCCGCCCCGAGGACCCGCATCACGACGTCGCCATCGGCGAGCGCAGCATCGCCTTCTACACTGCGCGCAACCTCTCCGACCGGCCGGTGACCGGAACCGCGACCTTCAACGTCACCCCGGCCAGCGCGGGCCAATATTTCGTCAAGATCCAGTGCTTCTGCTTCACCGAGCAGCGGCTCGAGCCGGGCCAGGAAGTGCGCATGCCGGTGGTGTTCTACGTCGATCCCAAGATCCTCGACGATCCGGACACGCGGCGGATCAGCGAGATCACGCTCAGCTACACCTTTTACCCGGTGGATTCGGCGCGAGAGGGAAGCTAGAGGCACACGTCGTCGCGGTTTGACGAAGGACAGGATTGAGCATGGCCGGAGCGAAGAACCATCCCTATCACATCCTTCCGCCGAGCGTCTGGCCGCTGATCGGCGCCTGCTCGGCGCTGGCCCTGTTCGGCGGCCTCGTCATGTGGATGCACGACAATCCCTACGGCACCTACGTCATGGTGGCGGGCGTCATCGGCGTCCTGTTCACCATGTTCAGCTGGTGGGCCGACGTGATCCGCGAGGCGCATTCGGGCGACCACACGCCGGTCGTCCAGCTCCATCTGCGCTACGGCATGATCCTCTTCATCGCCTCCGAGGTGATGTTCTTCCTCGCCTGGTTCTGGGCTTATTTCAACGCGGCCCTATTCCCCTCCGAGGTCGAAGCCGTGGGCGGAGTGTGGCCGCCCGAGGGGATGCACGTCCTCGACCCGTTCGGCTGGCCCCTGTTCAACACGCTCGTCCTGCTCTGCTCGGGCACGACCGTCACCTGGGCGCACCACGCTTTGATCAGCGGCGACCGCGAGGGGCTGAAGCGCGGACTCTGGCTGACGATCCTGCTCGGCATCCTCTTCACCAGCGTCCAGGCCTATGAATATGCCAACGCGCCGTTCGATTTCACCCAGAACATCTATTCGTCGACCTTCTTCATGGCGACCGGCTTCCACGGCTTTCACGTCATCGTCGGCACCATCTTCCTGATCGTCTGCCTGATGCGCGCCTATCAGGGCCATTTCACGCCGCGCCAGCATTTCGGCTTCGAGGCCGCGGCCTGGTACTGGCACTTCGTCGACGTCGTCTGGCTGTTCCTGTTCATCTCGATCTACGTCTGGGGCGGCTGGGGCGCGGAATATCATTGACCCGCTCCGTTCGTGTCGAGCGAAGTCGAGACACCAGGCCGAGCGCAGCCGAGGCCCGATATCTCGGCTTCGCTCGATACAGCTCCTCGACTTCGCTCGGAGCGAACGGACCCAATGAACGGAATTGAGCCTCAGCCGCTCGCTCCGTTGGGCGGCCGCTGATGCGGTTCCCGCTGCTCCCCACGCTGATCGTCGCCGCCGCGGTCGCGACGATGATCGGGCTCGGCGTCTGGCAGCTGCGCCGCGCCGAGGAGAAGACGGCGCTGATCGCCCATTACCGCGCCGCCGCCGGCCAGCCTCCGGTCGCCTGGCCGGCGCTCCCGCCGCCCGACGATTCGCTGCGCTACCGCCGCGCGAGCGGCTTCTGCACCGAGGTGACCGGCTGGCGGTCGGTCGCCGGACGGAACCTGCGCGGCGAGAGCGGCTGGAGCCACATCGCCGCCTGCCGCACCGGCGGGATGGAGGGCCCCGGCATGCAGGTCGACGCGGGCTGGTCGCGGGACCATCATCCGCCGCAGGGCTGGCGCGGCGGGCCCGTCTCCGGGACGGTCGCTCCCGACCGCCACCACCGCATCCGGCTTGTCGCCGACATCCCGGCGCCGGGCCTGCAGCCGAGCGCCGCGCCCAATCCCGAGGACCTGCCCAACAACCATCTCCTCTATGCTTTCCAGTGGTTCTTCTTCGCCCTGACCGCGGCGGTGATCTACGTCCTCGCATTGCGGCGGCGGCAGCGCGTTGCCGACGCCGCGCCGAAGCCCTAACTCGGGGCCATGACCGAGCTCACCACGCTTCCCAACGGCCTGCGCGTCGTCACCCGGACCATGCCCGGCGTCGAGACCGCGGCGGTGCTGCTCCACGCCGAGGCCGGTTCGCGCCACGAGACCGCCCGGCTGAACGGGATCGCGCATCTCTTCGAGCATATGGTCTTCAAGGGCGCCGGCGGGCGCTCGGCGCGCGAGATTTCCGAGGCGATCGAGGATGTCGGCGGCGACCTCAACGCCTGCACCGAGCGCGACGCGACCGGTTTCACCGCAACGGTCATGGCCGAGCATGTCGCGCTCGGGATCGAGCTCATCGCCGACATGATCCAGCGCCCGCACTTCACGCCGGAGGAGCTGGAGCGCGAGAAGGACGTCGTCCTCCAGGAGCTCGGCGAAGCGCGCGACACGCCCAACGACATCATCTTCGACGAGCTCTGGGAGGCGGCGTTCGACGACCAGCCCCTCGGCCGCTCGATCCTCGGCGACGAGGCGAGCGTCGGCGCCGTCACCGTGGAAGACCTGCACGGCTGGCGCGGCGACCGGTATCGCGCCGGCAGCCTGATTCTGGCCGCCGCCGGCAAGGTCTCCCACGACGCTCTCGTGGCGCTCGCCGAGCGGCATCTGGGCGATCTTGCGCAAGGCCGCATCGCGCCTCCCCAACCGGCTCGCTATACGGGCGGCGCCCGGCCCGGCCGCCAGCGCAGCGAGCAGGCCCATGTCGCGCTCGGCTTTCCCGCGCCCGCCCACCGCACGCCGGATTATTTCGCGGCGCGGCTGTTCTCCGACATCGTCGGCGGCGGCATGTCCTCGCGGCTGTTCCAGCAGCTGCGCGAGGAGCGCGGCCTCGCTTATTCGATCTATTCCTCGCTCCACCCATTCTCGGACGCGGGCCTGTTCTACGTCTACGCCGCGACGGCGCGGCGGGAGGCGGCGGCGGCGGTGCGGCTGGTCGAGGAGGTCCTCGCCGCCGCAGCGGGGGACGCCACCCAGCGCGAGCTCGACCGGGTCCGCACCCAGGCGCGGGCATCTTTGCTGATGTCGCTCGAGACGCCCTGGGGCCAATCGCATTATGCGGCGCGGCAGCTCGCCATTTACGGCCGCCTCGTCGAGCCGGCGGAGGTGGTGGAAGCGCTCGACGCGGTGACGCTCGACCAGGTGCGCGCGGCCGGCGCGGCCATGCTCGCCGGCCCGCCCGCGCGCGCGACGATCGGCTTCCCGGCGGTCCGCGCGGCGTGAACCTTGCCACGCTCGTCGGCGAACCTTGGGCCGATTACGGGCTGGTCGACAGCGGCCACGGCCGCAAGCTCGAGCGTTACGGCCGTTACCGCTTCATCCGCCCCGAGCCGCAGGCGATGTGGGCGCCGGCGGCGGGCGACTGGGATGCGGACGGCGAGTTCGTGCCCGGCCCGGACGAAGAAGGCGGCGGCCGCTGGGTCTTCGCCCGGCCGGTGCCGCGCGAGGGCTGGGAGCTGGGCTGGGAGGGGGTCCGTTTCCGGGCGCAGGCGACGCCCTTCCGCCACCTCGGTTTCTTCCCGGACATGGCGCCGCAATGGGCCTGGATGCGGCAGCGCCTCGGCGAGGGGACGGAGGCGCTCAACCTGTTCGGCTATACCGGCGTCGGTACGCTCGCGATGGCGGCGACCGGGGCGCGGCTCGTCCATGTCGATGCGTCCAAGAAATCGGTCGAGGCGGGCAAGGAGAATGCCGCGCTCTCCGGCATGGCGGAGCGGCCGATCCGCTGGCTGGTCGAGGACGCGGCCAAGTTCGCGGCGCGCGAGGTGCGGCGCGGCCGCCGCTACGACGGGATCATCCTCGATCCGCCCAAATATGGCCGCGGCCCGAACGGCGAGGTGTGGAAGCTCGAGGAGGGCCTGCCGGCACTGATCGCGGACTGCCGCAAGCTGCTCGACGCCGACAGCCGCTTCCTCGTGCTCACCGTCTATGCGGTGCGCATGTCGGCGCTGGCGATCGGCGCGCTGCTCGAGCAGGCGCTGGGAGACCTCGGCGGCCGCATCGAATGCGGCGACATGGCGATCCGCGAGGAGGCGCGCGGGCTGCTGCTGCCGACGGCCATTTTCGCGCGATGGTCGCGGGCGTAGAGCGGGGACAGTTACTTTCAGCCGCGCCGTGTGAAACTGCGCACCGCCGCGCGGAAAAGTAACTGTCCCCTTCCCTTCAGTCCCGCCCGGCCCTGATCGCTGCGCCGGCGGCGAAGGGGGCCAGGGCGACCAGGAACAAGGATGCGGCGGCCAGCAGCTTGAGGGCGCCCGCATCGCCGCCCCGCTCGACATAGCCGGCGCCGAAGACCAGGATCGGAACGGCCAGGGGCAGCAGCAGCAGGCCGGCCAGGGCCCCGCCGCTCCTGAGCCCCGCGGTCAGCGCCGCCACCATCAGCGCGAGGGCGGCGAGGCCGGGCGTGCCGGCGAGGAGCCCGGTCTCGAGCCGGATCAGGGTCTCATAAGGCAGCTTGAGCAAGGCGGCGGCGGGGATCGCGGCGAGCATCAGCGGCGGACCGAAGCCGAGCCAGTGGCCGGCGAGCTTCGCCGCCGCCACCTGCTCGTCGCCGACGCCGCGCACGGCGAGCTGGTCGAGCACGCCGGCCTCGCGGTCCGGCTCGACCAGCCGGTCGACCGGAAGCAAAGCGGCGAGCAGGGCGGCCGGCCACAGCGCGCCGCCGCCGATCCGGGCGAGCAGAAGCGAATCGGGCCCGATCGCGAAGGGGAACAGGGTCGCGACCAGCAGGAAGAAGAGGATCGGCAGAAACAGCGCGCCGCCCGCCGCCGCCTGGCGGAGCTCGCGAAGCACGAGCGCGATCACAGCGCCACCGCCTTCGCGTCCACGAGCCCGAGCGGCTGGTGCGAGGCGGCGAGGATGGCGCCGCCGCGGCCGCGGTGCCTCGCCATCGCCGCCGCGAGGCGGTCGAGCCCCTCCGTGTCGAGGCCGTTGGCCGGCTCGTCGAGCAGCCACAAAGGCGCTCCGCCAGAGATCAGGCGGGCGAGCGCCGCGCGCTTGCGCTGGCCAGTCGAGAGGATGCGTACGGGGACGTCGGCGAGGTGCGCGATGCCCATAGCCTCCATTCCCGGCGAGCGCGCGACGCCGTCCATCCGTGCCCAGAAAGCGAGCGCGCGGCCGAGCGTCAGCTTCGCGTCGAGCGCCGGTCGCTCGTCCGCAAACCCGGCGGGCACGCGGCGGACGACCTCGCCCGCGGCGGCGCGAAGCAGGCCCCCGGCGAGCCGGAGCAGGCTCGATTTGCCGGCGCCGTTCGGTCCGGTGACGACCGCCGCCTCGCCGGGCGCGAGCTCGAGGGCGAGCCCCTCGAACAGCAGCCGCCCGCCGCGCACGCAGGCGACGCTCCTGAAGGCGAGCAGGGAGGCCGCCCCGCTCACCCGGCCTGGTCTTCGATCGCATGCATGTCGGCGTCCGAGAAGCCGAAATGGTGGCCGACCTCGTGGACGATGACGTGGACGATGAGGTCCTCCAGCGCGACATTGGTCTCGGCCCATTCGTCGAGCAGCGGCCGGCGGTAGAGGTGGATCATCGCCGGCAGCTCGCCCGAGTGCATCGACGAGCGCTCGCCGATCGGCCGGCCAGTATAGAGGCCGGTGAGGTCGAACGGGTCTTCCAGCCCGAGCTGGTCGAGCACTTCGTCCTCCGCGAAGTCGTCGACCCGCAGCACCACCCCGTCGAGATGACGGCGGAACGCCTCGGGCATGCGCGCGATCGCCGCGTCGGCGAGTCGCTCGATTTCCGCCGCATCGGGCGCGAAGGTTTGACGCCGGTCCACGGCCGAGCGACATAAAGGTCCGGGAGCGAAGGAGGAAGCCATGGGCGCGATGGAGGCGACCGAGAGGGAGGCGGCGCTGGCCGCGCTTCCCGGCTGGACCTATGATGAGACGTCGCGCGCGATCCGCCGCTCCTTCCGCTTCCGCGACTTCTCCGAAGCCTTCGCATTCATGGCGCGGGTCGCCCTGGCCGCCGAGAAGGCCGATCACCATCCCGACTGGTCGAACAGCTGGAACAAGGTCGACGTCGGCCTGACGACCCACAGCGCGGGCGGCCTGACGGCGCGCGACTTCGCGCTCGCCGAGGCGATCGACGGGATTTGGAGGGGACAGTTACTTTCAGGCGGCACCGGTTGAATGAAGGGCCGCCTGCGCGTGAAAGTAACTGTCCCCAAGGGCTCCCCGGGCGCGAAAGTGACTGTCCCCATTGCGGCGGGAACCCCCACGCATTAGGTCGCGCGTTCCAGAGCATGCGGAGCGGTGGCCGAGTGGTCGAAGGCGCTCGCCTGGAAAGTGAGTATACGCCAAAAGCGTATCGAGGGTTCGAATCCCTCCCGCTCCGCCACTCACCCGTCGAACTGCCGTTCGCAGACCGGCCATGATGTCCGCAATGAAACAGGCCGACGCGACCCGACGCGACACGTTGGCGGGTCCACCCGTCCGCGGTCCCCGCCGCCCCCCCGGAATTTATTCCCGGCCCGATACCGACGACGCAGGTCCCTGGCCCCCTGCGCCGTCATATGGACCGGTGATCGCTCAGCCGAGGAACTCGCCGGCCGGGACCAGGGCCGGCTGGTTGAGCTGGACGACATAATAGGTGCCGACGGACCCGTCCTCGAAGCTGAAGGCCGCGGAGCCGAGCAGATCCTGGCGGTCCTGTGTCGCATCGAGTTCCGTCGCCGAGAGGTCGATCGAGACGATCCCCATTTCCGCGAAGCCGTGCAGCTCGCCGGCGTCGCTGACGCCGTCGCCGTCGGCATCCGCCCAGAGGCGCAGCGTCGAATAGGCTTCGTCGCCGGCGTCGATGACGCCGTCCTCATTGTCGTCGAGGAAGCGCAGCGCATCCAGCGAATTGGCGAAATCCAGGCCGAGGAAAGTCTCGGAGAGCACCTCGGTGCCGTCCTCGATCGCGCCGGAGCCGTCCAGATCGAGCACGAGCAGTCCGTCCCCGGCCGTCAGCCAGCCGGTCGCCTCGGCGGTGCCGTCGCCATCCAGGTCGAAGGTGACCCCCGCGTCCGCGGTCAGGAACGACACGCCGTCCCCGCCGAGGTCGAAGACGAGCGGATCGCTGCCGGTCCCTGCGAGCACCGTGATGCTCACCGACTTCGCCGCCGTCGTCTGGGTGGTGTTCGTCTCCGACGCGAAGGAGGTCGCGGTGATCGTCAGCGTGTGGTTGCCCGTTACGCTCGTGGTCATCGTCAGATTTCCGCCGAGCGCCGACGCGTCGACCTTCCAGCCGCCCAATGCGGCGTCGTAGCTGCCGAGGCTGAAGGTCGCGCCGGCCGGCATGCCCTTGATCAGGATGTAGGTATCCTGGAGATCGCCCGGCGGGGTGGTGACGTTGACGGGGACGGCGATCGGTTTGCCGGCATGACCGGTCGGCGTCGCCGCGAGCGCGAGCGAACCGGCGGGCGCTCCCACGAACGTCTCCAGCGCCGCGGCACTGGTCGGCGTGCCGTTGATCCGCAGCATGAAGGCGCCGTCGGTCGGCGACTGCACCACCGGCGCGTTGGTCGTGCTGAAGGCCGACGCACGGGTGACCGTGCCGGAGATCGCGAACGGCGAGATCGAACTCTCGAAGCTCGCCACCGAGACGCCGCCGATGCGGACGTTGTCGACCAGGAGATCCGAGATGAAACTCGTGTCCCGGTCGTTGGCGACGCCGATGCCGATCGTATAGCTGCCCGTGGTCGGCGCGGTGAAGGAATAGGTCCGCCAGCCGGTGCCGCCGTAATCGCCCACCACCTCGACCAGCGCCAGCGACGTGACGACGCCGTTCACCGAGACGAAGGCGAAATCGTTGTACGGGAGGTAATCGCCGGCGACGAAATTCCAGTTGAAGGTGAACGCCTGCCCGGCCGTGAGGCTGGCCGTATAGGCGGCGGCCGCGCCGACGGTCGGCTGCAATACCGTCGACGATCCGACCGAGAGCGTCGGCATGTCGGCGACCGGCAGCACGCTGAGGATGAAGCCGTCCGACACGGAGAAGCTGCCGTCGCTCGCCGTGACGGTGAGCCCGACCGTCCCGTTGAAATTCGCCGGCGGCGTGCCGGTGAAGGTCCGCGTCGCCGCGTTGAAGCCCAGCCAGGACGGCAGGGCGCCGCCGCCGGACAGGCTGGCGGCGTAGGTCAGGGTCGGATTGTCGACGTCGGTGAAGCTGTTGGCCTCCATTGTGTAGGACCAGGCCGAGTCCTCGTTGACCGTGCGGTCCGGGATCGCGTTGGCCAGGACCGGCGCGTCGTTGACGGGCGCGACGTTCAGGTTGAACGCATCGGTGACGCTCAGCGAGCCGTCGCTCGCCGTCACCTGGAGCGCCACCGTGCCGTTGAAGTTGGTGGGCGGCGTCCCCGAGAAGGTACGCGTCGCCGCGTCGAAGCTGAGCCAGGCCGGCAGCGCGCCGCCGCCGAGCGAGCGTGCGGCGTAGGTCAGGCTTGCGCTGTCGACATCGCTGAAGGCGTTGCCGGCGATTGTATAGGTCCAGCTCGTATCCTCGTTCACGCTGCGGTCCGGGATCGCGTTCGCCACGACGGGCGCGTCGTTGGTTCCGGCGATCGTCACCGTCACGACCTGGCTCACCGGAGCGCCCGCCGCGTCCGTCACCGTCACGGTATAGGACTGGGCCAGCACCTGGCCTGCCGCGAGATGCTCGATCGCCGCGTCGGCGACCGTGAACTGCCAGTTGGCCCTGTCGAGCGCTTGGTCGACCGCCAGCGAGAAGGAGCCAAGGTAGCCGGCTCCGTTCGGCGTGAAGGTAGCGCCGTGGCTGTCGCCGGCGTCGACGTCCTTGAAGAGGATCGCGCCGCTCGTGCTCGAGATCGCGCTGCCCTCGCCCGCCGCGCCCTCGGCGATCTCGCGGACGCCGCCGCTGACGCTGAAGGTCACGCCGACATTCGCGCCGTCGGGAAGGCCGGACGCCGCATTGGCGGTCGTCCCGGACGAGAAAAGATAGCTCCCGATCAGACCGGCGTCGGTCGGCGACGGCGTCGACTGGTTCGTCGCCTCGGCGGCGCTCAGACCGCGGTTCCAGACATGCGCCTCGGCGATCTCGCCGACGAAGTGGTTGCGGATATCGGTGTTCGCCGCGCCGATCATCGCGACGCCGCCGGTGAGGCTGACGCCGGCATAGCTCGACGTTCCCACCAAGGCGCCGTCGAGATACAAAGCGAGCTGGCCGCTGCCGTTGTAGGTCGCGGTCGCGGTGTGCCACTGGCCGTCGGCGACGGACCCGGCGGAGGTGATGACGCTGACATGGGCGTTGTTGACGCCGAAGTTCAGCTTGCCGTCCGGCCCGATCACGAATTCCGAGGCCTTGTTCGTGGTGAACACGCCGACGCTGAGCAGCGTCTGGTAGATGCCGGTGCTGCTCGTCTTGAAGGTGACCTCGTAGCTGTATCCGCCGGCGCCGGTGAAGATCGCGGGACCGGCGATGCCGACATGGGCGCTGCCGTCGAAGGTGGCGCCGGACGGCACGATCGTCGGCGCGTCGTTCGCCGCGGCGACACCGATGGAGAAGGTCTGGACCGCGCTGGCCGCGCCGTCGCTCGCCTTCACCTGGAAGCTGTCGGCGCCGTTGTAATTCGCGTCGGGCGTGTAGGTGAAGCTGCCGTTGGCGTTCAGCGTCAGCGATCCATGCGTCGTTCCGGAGACGAGGCTGTAGGTCAGCGCGTCTCCGTCCGGATCGACGGCACGGACGCTGGAACTCAGCACCGTGTCCTCAATTGCCCCGAAGCCGATCAGCGTCGTCCGGACGTTGTCGAGCGCCGGGCCCACCGAGTCGTTCGGCGAGGCGGACGCGAAGTTCAGAGCGGTCGAGGGAGCGTTCGCCGTGAACGTCATGCTGGTCGCCTGCCAGCCCATATCCTGCAGGCTGCGGCCGGC
>JAXDPC010000031.1:0-5461 GCA_034668525.1 Sphingomonadales bacterium | reverse complement strand
CGCGGGTCAGCTCCAGCTCCACCGTGCCGGGGCCGAGCCGCCACCGCCGGACCGCCCAGACGCCGGTTTCGCCCTCGAGCCGGGCCAGCGCCCCGGGCTTGAGCATCAGCTGCCTCCAGCCGAGACGGACGCCGGCAGAGGCCCGCGCGGCCGCATCGCTGGCGAGCCGGCCTTCCGCCCACCCCTTCGCTGCGGAGGGCGTGAGCGCGGCGGGAAGCGCGACCGCCGTCGTCCGCTGGGACGCTCCCGGGCGGGACGCGCGCTGCGTTCCCGCCTGATAGTCCCGTTCCGGGTCGTAATAGGACAGAGCGATGCCCGTCGGCGGCGCCGCGCGACGGGTCAGCTTGGGCGTGTCGAGGCGCAGTTCGACCGGGACGGATCCGATTGCATCGGCAGAATGGCCGAGGACGAGTCGGTCGCCGTCGCCGTCGCCGAAAAGCGGGAGCGGGACCGCATCGGACAAGGCGGAGATCGCGGCGCGGACGCTGTCGCCCGTTGCGGCGTAGCCGTTCACCGAAGGGCTCTCTCCCGCGATGACCAAGCCATGACTGAGCTCCTCCGCGATCCTACCGACCGGAACCGGCTCCGCATCGGCTTCGACCTCGAAGGTCAGCGACGGAATGCGATTGCCGAAGTCCGCCAGCTGGAGATCCTCGAACACCGCGTAAGCGATGCCGCGATAGGCCGGCGCCGGCCCGGGCCCTTCGATCGAGGCGATCAGCGGATCGGCCGGCTGGTCCTCGTCGCCGGCGTGAAACCGGAATGTCGCCTCGGTCTTGAAGTCTCCCGCCGCGCCGCGCAGCAGCTTGCCGTCCGCCCATATCCTGTGCACCGCGCGCAGCTTCCGCGCCGACAGCGCGACGGCGAAATTGGCGGAATAAGCGTAGCCGACGCTTCTCGGCCGTCCCTTGCCGCCGCCGCTCGAGGACCGCGTCTCGACCAGGTCGGTCGCCCAGATGACGGTGCCCGCGACGCGCATCGTCCCGAAGATCTTCGGAATGTCCGTGCCGTAGGACGAGGTCTGGACCGAAAGCTCGCCTAGCCGCGGCCCGCGCCGCGCCTTGGGCGCGAACAGCGCCTGGTCCGCTGCCTGGCCGAGCACGGCTCCGATGGCGCCGCCGATCGGGCCGCCGATTGCGGTACCCGCGGCCGTCAGAAGCAGGGTCGCCATCACTCGTCTCCCGATTCCGCTGTCGCGAGCCGCCAGTAGGCGAGCGGGGGCCAGGGCGACGGCAGCGGCCGCTCGACCACCCTGCGCAGGCCGGCATCGGCGTGCACGAGGCCGGTGCCGGTGAGGACGGCGAGGTGGACCTGTGCCGGCCCCGGCACGAACAGACCGAGATCCCCGGCGCGCGGATCGAACGCGCCGCCGCGGACGAGGCCGTGCCGCTCCAGTTCCGCCTCGATCGCCTGCAGGTCCGTTCCGCGCAGCCTGTAGTCGCGCGGGACGGCCTCCACCGGCGCGTCAAACGCGAGGATGGCGACGCCGATGCAGTCGAGGCCCGTCTCCTCGCTGCGCCCCTGCGGGCGGTAGCGGACGCCAATCAGCGACCGCGCCCGCGCCACCACCTCGGCAGCGCATCTTCGCATGCTAGGCTCCCGGATATCTGGTCAGCAGGTCCATGCCGGGCAGATGCGGCTCGCCTCTGAAATTAAGGGCGTTCGCGAACCGGCCGCTGCAGGTCGCGAAGCTCTTGTCGCAGCCTTCGGCGATCTCGACGAGGTCGCCGGGAGCCGCCGGAAAATGAGGCGCATCGAACAGGGTTATTCGGCCGTCCGCGACGGCGGCGATCGGCGAAGCGAGGCCGCTGTTGCGTCCGCCGATCCAGCGCAGCCGGCCGAAGCGGTGAGCATCGCCCGCCGCCCCGCCTTCGATCTCGATGACGGTGTCGGCGATCGCGGCGGCGACCCGCGCGATCCGAACCCGACCGGCCATGTCCACCCGGCACCTCTTGTCGCCCAGCTCCGCGCGGCACGCAGGCGACGTCTGCTCGACGACTTCCCGTTCGAGCAAGGCAGCGGCTCCGCGAAGCTCGGCCTCGAAACCGGGGCCGCGCATGGCGACGTCGCCGAGCACGCCCGAGGCGATCGCGATCGTCGGCTGATCCGGCCGTTCCCAATCGATCATGAAGATCGACAGCGCAGCCTCGTCCCAGCGGCCGGCGGCGAGATCCGGCGCGCCGATCGCATCGGAGGCCAGGGCCCCCTCGATGTCGAGCCCGTCCGCGTCGAAACCGTCGGAAAGGGTGACTGCCGAGGGGAGCATGCCCGGCGCCGCACGATAGAGCAGCCCGTCGCGGCTTATGTCCCGGTCGTGGCCGGTGAGGCCGATCGTGACTCCGTCGCGCCTCTCGATGCGCCAGCAAAAGCCGATCGTGGCGAGCTCGCGGTCGACGATGCTCATGCCGGCCGCTCCCGGATTTCGATGAGGGACACCGAGGGCGCCTCTCCCGCCCCGAAGGTGGTGAGGCTGAAGCTCAGCCGGTCTTCCTCGAAGCGGACCGGAACGTCGAACAGGAAACCGGCCGCGACGGCGGCGCCGGCGGCAGGCGGATCGGCGAACAGGATGCTGCCCGTTTCCCCCAGCGTCCAGCCGCCGACCTGTTCGACGCCTGCGACCGACACCCGCACCGTCCCCGCGCGGGGACGCGTGATCCACCGCTCCTGCCCGCCATAATGCTTGGCGAGACGGAAGTGGGTTCTCTCGCCGTCGCCGGCGCCGAGCGGCTGATCGGCGCAGCCGGGAACTCCCGTCATCCCGTTCGAGCTATGGTCGAACGGGTCCTGGAACCGGAAGCCGACCGCGGCTCCGCGCCGCGCCCGGAAGAAGGCGAGCAGTGCCTGCATATCCGCCTCGCTGCGCAGCCCCGGCCCGGCGTCGAAACGGAGCCGGGCATCCGCCCAGGCGCTGTTTCTCTGCTCCGCGCCTGCGGCGGTGGTTGCGACGTCGGTCGAAAAGCAGGGCACGACGCTCGCCTCGCGCCCCACCGCCACCGGGAACAGCACGTCGTCGAAAGCGTCCATTGCCGCCTCTCCTCCGAAAAAAATGAAGCCATCGCGCAGCAGCTGCGGCAGCGCCCAGACGAAGGCTTCGGCGGTTCCGCGGCGCAGCGCCGCCTCCGCCGCGGCAACGATCGCGGACCACTGCCCCCGATCCTCCGTCCGGAGCACGAAGCCCGCGAGATAATGTTGCTGTCCGGATTCGTAGCCGAGCCGAGCCTCGACCGTGGCCCGCGCTTGCGCCGAGAGCCCGATGCGCCCGCTCGTCACCCATTCATAGTCTTCGAGCTGGAGGAGGTCGAAGGCCGGCGCCGCCCAGCCGGGTGGGAGGTTGGCCCGCCGCGCGTCCGGCATCGCCGGATCGAGAACGCCGGGCAGATAGACGAGCAACAGCATCTCGGCGCCGGGATGCTGGACCTTCACCGCCGAGGCCAGCGTCGCCGTCGCTGCCGCCAGCACCGCGCCGGCGGAATCGAGCGTCGCCTCCTGCATCTCATTGAGCGGGCCGCGAAGGTTGGCGATCGGCACCGGCGCGAACGCTGCCACGGCGGCGGCGTCGTAGAGGCAGATCCTGCCGTCGGCCATTACCCACCACCAGGGCTCCCCGATCTGGATGCGAACCCGCTGTCCCGCCCCGTCGGCGATCGCGGCGAAGGCCAGCGCCACCGCCTCGAGATAGGCCATCGCCTCGTCGTTGGCCGGCGAGAGCAGCGCGGAGGGCGGCTCCCAGCCGGTCAGAGCCGGCGTCCCGTCCTGCGCCCGCTGCTTCCAGGATTCCGGGCAATGCTCAGCGAGCAGCTCTAACGAGAGCGAAAGGATGACCTCGAACCCGAGCGCCCCGGCGCGCTCCGCGAAGTCGCGATGCCAGGCGGCGCAGGGGCCGTTCAGAACTCCCGTCACCTTGCCGTCGGCGCCGAGCCGGAAATAATGGCTCATTCCGACATAGTGGTTGAGGACGTCCCGGTAGCCGAGCAGCAGCGCGTTGCGCAGCAGCCGCGCCGGCGTCAGATGGTAGAGATCGTCATAGGCGGTCGCGACGCGCAGGCGATGCTGGGGAAGGACCCCGTCGCCGATGTCGAGCACCGAGCCCGATCCGTCGCAAGCGATCCCGCTCAGCTCGGCCCATCCTTCCGCGGGAGCATCGAGCGGGAGATCCTCGCCCGAAAAACCGGGCGCGACCAGCGACACGAACATCCGGTCGATGTCTCCCGCCCAGACCGGATCCTCTCCCCCCCACCCGCCGGCGAGGGCAGAGAAATCGAGCGATACCTGTGCATCCTCGGGCGCACCCTCGGCATAGTTCCACAGCCGCACGTACCAGCCCCGTGCAGAACCCGCTTCGTCGCGGCCCTCGATCGTCAGCGTCGGCCCGTGCGCCGCGTCGAGCGGGACCAGCCCCTCGCTGCGCCATCGGAAGCCAAGGCGGCAGCGGCGGAAGTCGCGGCTGGTCTCGTGGCGCAGCAGCGGGTGGTCGTGCCGGTCCTCGGCTTCCCAGATCAGCCCTGCGAGGTCGGCCTTCCGATAGAAGAGCGCCTCGACCCGCAGCGAATGCGGCCCGGTCGTGATCGCGCTCGCCATCATCGGGCGCGGGAAGTCGATTGTCCAGTAAAGCGGATCGAAGCGCTTAACGGTTCCCAGCGTCTTCGCGCTGCCCGGCGGCGCCAGCCAATAGGGCATTTCGCTTCTCCCGTGCTTATGCCAGGGTCGCCGGATGTGGTCCCTGCCGCTGATCTCGGCGACGATGGCCCTGGCCGCGCCCGCGCCCGACGCGTTCATCGAGGTCGGCTGCCCCTGGACGCCGCTCTACTTTGAGGGCGACACCGCAGAGATCGATGCCTCCGGCCACGATCGGGCGATCGGGAGCTGGTTCGAAATGATGGTCGCCAGTCCCATTGCCGGTGAGGCGCGCGTCGTGCTTCGCGCCTACACCACCGGCCCAGCCTCGGCGGAGCTCTCCCAGCTCTCGACCGCCCGTGCCGAAGCGGCCCGGAGCGCCCTGATCGCGCGCGGCATGCACCCGGACCGCATCATGATCGGCGCCCACGCCTTCGACGGCGGTCCGAGCATGGCTTCGGAAGGATGGAGCGGCGGATGGATCTTCCCCGAATTCTTCATCACCCGCGCCGCCGCCGACCGTATGTTCCCGCCGGGCGGTCCGATCTGCTGATCGACTCTCCACTTGCATCAGCGCGGCTCTGACCGCCCTCCATCCGCCGGCTCGACCGAACAGGCCCCGCGGCTCCAATTCCGCCCGCGCATCGACGTGATCCCGAGCCGCATGGCCAGGCTCGCCTTTCGCTGGCGTGCCGCCGCGGCTAGGCTGCCGCAATGCCGTGGTGGCTCCGTCGCACTCTCAAAGAGTTTCCAGCGGTCGCCGGCACCGCCGCGCTCCTCGCAGCGCTCATGCTGGCCTTCGTCCTGATTTACCTGCCGACCGATCGCGAAGGCGAATTGGTCCGGG
>JAXDPC010000030.1:0-3961 GCA_034668525.1 Sphingomonadales bacterium | reverse complement strand
CGGTCGGCCTCGGCGACACGACCGGCCTCTATCACGGTACCCAGCAGATCAATCAGGGCCAGATGGACCGCTGGAACCTGGTGGTGACGCTCAATTACCTGCCGGCCGCGACCGAGGCCCGCATCGTGCTCGCCAAGTCCGGCGAATATGACCATGAGGGCGGCCGCGCCGAGGTCGAGAAGATGATCAAGGTCGCCGACCTCACCCGCCAGGGCTTCGTCGGCGGCGACATCTCCACCGTGATGAGTCCCAGGACCGTCATCAGCTGGGCCCAGAACGCCCTCATCTTCGGCGACGTCGGCTTCGCCTTCCGCCTCACCTTCCTCAACAAATGCGACGAGGCCGAACGCGCCGTGGTCGCCGAATATTATCAGCGCGTGTTCGGCAAGGATTTGCCGGAGAGCGTGGTGGGGCAGGCGTGACTGCGGCGCTACGGCGCCAGGCCGCAATGGCTCTCTTGCTGGCGCTGTCGACTCCCGCCTGCGCGAGCGCCGAGCCGGCGCCCGGAGATCGCCACGACGTTCGGGTCATCGTCTTCAATTGCTATGCCTCGACGGCAATCGAGGCTTCGATCGACGGCACGGCGCTTCCTCTCACCCCGTCCGCACAGCGGGACGATACGGTCGCCGTCTGCTATGAAGGCGCGGTCTCACTCGGCCCGCAAGCCGAGGTGCGCGTGCGTTCACAAGGTAGCGAGCGCCGGATCATCCTCAATCCCACCGCGCAATCGAGGTTCCTCCTCATCACGCCGGGCGCGCCCTATGCGCTGCTCGCTCGCGACGCGCCGCTGCTCGACTAGGCCCGCAGATGGTCCAAGGCGACAACCCGCTCGATTCCTTCCGCCAGGTGCTCGCCGGCGCCGCGCGGGCGATCGCTCGGGACCGGGAGGTGGAGCTCGGGCTGACCGCCGAGGCGCCGAGCGCGAGCGGCAAGACGATCAAGGCGCCGATGCCGGGACGCACTCTGCCCGAGCGCGAGGTCGCCGAGGCGCGGGGCTTCGCCGACGCGGCGGCGCTGAAGCTCAGGCACCACAATGCGCCGCTCCATGCCCGCGCCGCGCCGGCCGACGAAGTGGCGCGGGCGGTGTTCGACGCCGCCGAGCAGGCGCGGGTCGAGGCGCTCGGCGCGCGGGCGATGGAGGGGGTGCGCGCCAACCTCAACCGGCTCGCGGAGATGCGCCTCAGGACCGATCCGCTGGTCCGGGCGCGGGGGCGCGACGAGGTGCCGCTCGGCTCCGCCATCGGCCTGATCGTGCGCGAGCGGCTGACCGGCGAGGCGCCCCCGGAAGCGGCCGGGCCCGCGCTGGCGATGGTCTCCGAGTGGATCGAGGAGAAGGCCGGGGCCGATCTCGACGGGCTCGCTCTGGTGCTCGACGACCAGGCCGCCTTCGCCCAGATGCTCGGGCGCGTCCTCCAGGACCTCGAGCTGGTCGAGGGCGACCTCGTCCCGGACGACGATAAGGACGGCGGCGACGAGGGCGCGGGCGACGAGGAGCGCGACAGCGGCGAAGGCGAGGACGAGGGGGACGATCAGGATTCCGGCGAAGGCGACGCCGAGCTGCGGCCCGAGCAGGGGGAAAGCGGCGAGGACGAGGACGTCAGCGACTGGGCCGACCAGGACATGGAGCAGGCCGACGAGGGCGCCGGCGAGGAAGGCGAGGAGGGCGTCGTCCCCGCGCGGCCGAACCGCCCGATGTCCGACCTGCCGCCGCAGTTCGACTACCGCATCTTCACGACCCAATATGACGAGGTGGTCGAGGCCGCCGAGCTTTGCGAGGAAGAGGAATTGGGGCGGCTGCGCTCCTATCTCGACCAGCAGCTGACCCACCTCCAGAGCGCCGTCACCAAGCTCGCCAACCGGCTGCAGCGGCGCCTGATGGCGCAGCAGTCGCGCAGCTGGGAGTTCGACCAGGAGGAGGGGATGCTCGATGCGGCCCGGCTCGCCCGCGTCGTCGTCAACCCGGCCCATTCGCTCTCCTACAAGGTCGAGCGCGACACCGAGTTCCGCGACACGGTCGTGACCCTGCTGATCGACAATAGCGGCTCGATGCGCGGCCGGCCGATCTCCATAGCGGCGATCAGTGCCGACATCCTCGCCCGAACCCTCGAGCGCTGCGGGGTCAAGGTCGAGATATTGGGCTTCACCACCCGCGCCTGGAAGGGCGGGCAGAGCCGCGAGCGCTGGCTGAGCGAGGGGCGGCCGGCCAATCCGGGGCGGCTCAACGACCTCAGGCACATCGTCTACAAGAAGGCGGACGATCCCTGGCGGCGGGCGCGCAGGAATCTCGGGCTGATGATGCGCGAGGGGCTCTTGAAGGAGAATATCGACGGCGAGGCCCTGCTCTGGGCGCACGGCCGGCTGATCGCGCGGCCCGAGGAGCGCAAGATATTGATGGTGATCTCGGACGGCGCGCCGGTCGACGATTCGACCCTGTCGGTGAACTCGGGCACCTATCTCGAGCGCCATTTGCGGCAGGTGATCGGCTGGATCGAGGAGCGCTCTCCGGTCGAGCTGAACGCGATCGGCATCGGCCACGACGTGACGCGCTATTATGCCCGGGCGGTGACGATCATGGACGCGGAGCAATTGGGCGGCACGATGGTCGGCCAGCTCGCGGACCTGTTCGACGCGCCGGGGGTCTAGCGGAACCCCGACGCAAAAGGCGCGCTCAGGCCTCGGCGGGGGCCTCGGCCTGCTTCTTCGCGATCTCGCGCTTGAGGCGGCGGGCGCGCAGGCTCAATTTCTCGTTCTTCGACTTCAAGAGCCAATTGTCGAGGCCGCCGACATGCTCGACGGACCTCAGGCCGTTCATCGACACGCGCAGCCTGACCGAGCGGCCGAGCGCGTCGGACATCAAGGTCACGTCCTGCAGGTTCGGCAGGAAGGTCCGCTTGGTCTTGTTGTTGGCGTGGGAAACGTTGTGGCCCACCTGCCGGCCCTTGCCGGTCAGCTCGCAAATGCGCGACATCTTTGTCTCGTCCTGGATGAAGCGGGGGCGGACCCCCGAAAGCGGTGGCGAAATAGCGGCAGGGGCGTGCTTCGTCAACCGTATAGCCCGGCGGAGAAGTCGTTGCGGGGGTGCAACCGAGCCGCTAGGCCTTCGTTCTCGCCTCGACCCATTGCCCGGAGACACCCGATGCTGCGCAAGTTCCTGCTCCTGCTCGCCCTGCTCGTCGTCGTCGGGATCGTGCTCGTCGCAACCGGCATCGTCGACGTCGACTTCGGCCGCGGCCAGGTCCGGCTCCATCCGGTCGAGGTCGGCACCGAGACCCGCCAGGTCGAGACCCCGACGCTCCGGGTCAACACCGGCAACGATGCGGCTCCCGCACCGGCGCCAGCTCCGGCCGCTCCGCCCCCCGTCACTCCCGCCAACGGTCAATAGCCCCATCTTTGCTTTTCCGCGCACCCGCCGGTAGCGGGCGGCGATGAGCTTTCCCTTGCCCGAGCCGATGCGGGCCGCGCTCGCGGAGGCGCGCGCGGCGGCCGCGGCCGGCGAGGTGCCGGTGGCGGCGGTGGTGAGCCGCGGCGGCGCCGTGATCGCCACGGGACGCAACCGGATGCGCGAGCTCAATGATCCGACGGCCCATGCTGAGATGGTGGCGATCCGGGGCGCGGCGGCGGCGCTCGGCTCGCCGCGCCTCGACGGCTGCGACCTCTGGGTGACGCTGGAGCCCTGCGCGATGTGCGCCGGGGCGGTCGCGCTGGCGCGGATCGCGCGGCTCTATTTCGCCGCGGCCGACCCGAAAGGCGGCGCCGTGCTGCATGGGCCGCGCCTCTTCTCGCAACCGACCTGCCACCATGCCCCGGAAATCTATGGCGGCATCGGCGAGAGCGAGGCGGGCGACCTGCTGCGCGCCTTCTTCCGCGAACGCCGGGCCAGGGTCCGTACTCGATACCCGCAACGGTCGTGACGGAGCGGATTTTGGGTCAGCGCAAGGAGCGAGGAGGGAGCGATGCCGTC
>JAXDPC010000029.1:0-4449 GCA_034668525.1 Sphingomonadales bacterium | reverse complement strand
AAGGCGGTGCTCAACAACAGCTTCGGCTTCGGCGGCACCAATGCCAGCCTGGTGATGAAGGCTCTCTGAGCCGAAGGCCGCGGCGATGAAGCGGCTGATCCTGATCGCACTCCTGCTCGGCGCCCTCGCCGCCGGCTGGGCCTATTGGTCGATGTGGTCCGGCAGCGGGCCTTCGGACGAGACGAAGACGATCGTGGTCGAGCAGGGGTCGAGCGTCGCCGACGTCGCCGTCCAGCTCTCGCGCCAGGGACTGATCCGCGCCGGGCCCGCCACCTACCGCCGCCTGGCCCGCTTCCTCGGTTCCCCGGATCCGATCCAGGCGGGGGAGTTCGAGATCCCGGCCGGCGCGAGCGGCGCCGCGATTCTCGACATCCTTCAGCATGGAAGGCCGGTCCAGCGGCTGGTGACGGTGCCGGAGGGCATGCCCTCGGTGCTGGTCCACGAGCGGCTGATGGCGGCGCCTTACCTCACCGGTGGAGTGGGGGTGCCCGAAGAGGGTTCGGTACTGCCCAACAGCTACGCCTATCGGCGCGGCGAGACGCGGGCCGCGGTACTGGCGCGGATGCAGGAGGCCATGCGCGACGAGCTGGCGCGGCTCTGGTCGCGCCGCAGTCCGAACGCGGTGGTGACGACGCCGCAGGAAGCGCTGATCCTGGCGTCGATCGTCGAGAAGGAGACCGGGAAGCCGAGCGAGAGACGAATGGTCGCGGGGGTCTATTCGAACCGGCTGAGGCGCGGCATGAAGCTCGATGCCGACCCCACCATCATCTATCCCATCACGCAGGGGCGCCCGCTCGGCCGCCCGATCCGGCGGTCGGAGATCGACGCCGTGAATGGCTACAATACCTATACGCGCGTCGGCCTTCCGGTCGGGCCGATCGCCAATCCGGGGCGGGAGTCGATCGCCGCGGTGCTCAATCCGGCGGAGACCCAGGCGCTCTATTTCGTCGCCGACGGCACTGGCGGCCATATCTTCGCGAACACGCTGGAGGAGCACAACCGCAATCACCAGCGCTGGCGCCAGATACGCGAGGAGCGGATGCGGCAGCAGCGGCAGCAGCCGCCCGGGCGCTAGCCTGCGAAAGTGAGCCGGCGGGCGGCGAGGCCGTGCCCGTCCTGGCGGGCGGCGGCGAGCGCGTCGACGGCGACCGCGCGGCTTTCGAGCCCGACATGGATGACCAGATCGTTGCTCATCGCCAGAGCGACATGATTGCCGGAGAAGACGAGGTCGCCGCGCTTCAGCGGCGCGCCCTCGGGCACCGCCTCGCCGAGCGCCTGCTGCTGGTCCGTCTCGCGCGGCAGCGGCAGGCCGCAGAGCCCGTAGGCGAGCTGGACCAGGCCGGCGCAGTCGATGCCGCGGAAGCTGCGCCCGCCGTGCCGGTAGGGGGTGCGGAGCAGCCGCTCGGCCACGCGGACGGGATCCCGCTCGAATTCTCCGATGCGCCGCAGATGGCAGAGCGGGACGCGGCCGATCTCGGTGGCGAGGCAGGGTCCCCGCTCCTCGCCGCGGAGACGGGCGCCCATCGGCAGGCGGCACAGCTCGGGCGACGCGATTCCGTCCTCCGGATGGATCGGCGCCGAGACCTCGCACACGATGTGCGTCGGCTCGGCCGGCTGGGTCAAAGCGATCGCCTCGACATAGCCGACGCGATGGTCGGCCACCGCATAGCCCCAGGCCCGGCCGCCCGAATATTCGAGCACGGCGAACTCCTCGCCCGGGAGCAGTTCGGAGACCGCATCCGCCTCGTCCTTCGCCGTCTCGTGGAGATCGATCGCGTGCGGACCGCAGGCGCGGATCAGCGGCCTCGCGTAATGCGGCGCGATGATCCGTCCGGCGAGGGCGATATCGGCAATGTCGCTGCGGTAGGCGTGGGTGCGTGGGTCCAGGCCTCCGCTGGACCGGGCGAGCTCGAAACGGTCACCCGTGCTGGAGGATGAAGCCCCGTTCGCGCGGCGACTTGCGGGGGGCGCCGTCCTGCTCGAGATTGCGTTCGAAGCTGTCAAGGAAATCCTGTCCCGTGCTGGTCTTGGCGACGAAGACGTTGCGCCGGTCCGCCTCATCCCGAACCCGGCGCAGATAGCCCAGCGCACCGAGCGTGTTCAAGGCGCGGGTGATCACCGGCTTTGAGACGCCCAGAACGTGGGCGAGTCCCCGCACCGTATGCGGCCCCGGCGTGAGATAGACCAGCAGCATCAGCGCCATCTGACGGTTGGTAAGGTCTGGCTGGCCGGAGCGGACGTAGCGGATCAACGTCTGCATCCAGCTTCTGAGCGCTCGGTCGGACACGGCCGTCTTCTCCGATCTCTTCGAAGCTACGTTTCGGGGCTACAACCAGTCAGGTCGCGTTTCGTTTCGCACTTAATTGAGAATTCAGCGCAAAAACGCGGCGGCTCACGCCGGATAGCGGGCCTTCAGCATTTCCCAGGCAGCGCGGAGGCCGAGCGCGTCGCCGCCTTTGGGACGGCCGGGCCGGGCCGAGCTGCGCCAGGCGAAGGTGTCGAGATGCGCCCAGGGCGTGTCCTCCGGAACGAACTTCTGGAGGAACAGCGCCGCCGTCACCGCGCCCGCCATGCCGCCTTCGCCCATGTTGCCGATGTCGGCGACGTCCGAGGACAGCATGTCCTCATAATGCTTCCACAGCGGCATGCGCCACAGCGGATCGGAGACCGCGGTGCCCCCCTCCAGCATCGCGCCGGCGAGGGCATCGTCGTTGGTGAAGAGGGCGGGGAGGTCCGGGCCGAGCGCCACGCGCGCCGCTCCGGTCAGCGTGGCGAAGTCGAGGATCAGTCCGGGCTCCTCCTCGGCGGCGCGGGCGAGCGCATCGCCGAGGATCAGCCGCCCCTCCGCGTCAGTGTTGCCGATCTCGACGCTGAGGCCCTTGCGGCTCCTCAGCACGTCGCCGGGACGGAAGGCGGCCGCCGATATGGCGTTCTCTACCGCGGGCACCAGGACGTGCAGCCGCACCGGCAGCTTGCGCGCGATGACGAGGCGGGCGAGCGCGAGGGCGTGGGCCGCCCCGCCCATGTCCTTCTTCATCAGGCGCATGCCGTCGGCGGACTTGATGTCGAGCCCGCCGGAATCGAAGCACACGCCCTTGCCGACGATCGCCAGCTTCGGGTGCCGCCGGTCGCCCCAGAAGATCTCGATCAGCCTCGGTGCGCGATCGGGCGCGGCCGCGCGGCCGACCGCCGCGACCATCGGATAGCCGCTGTCGAGCTCGGCGCCGGCGGTGACCTTGATCTCGGCCTTGAGCTCCCTGGCCAGCGTCGCGGACGCCTCTTCCAGCTGCTTCGGCCCGAGATCCTCGGTCGGCGTGTTGACGAGGTCGCGGACGAGGAAGGTCGCCTCGGCAAGCGCCACATTCTCCTCGATCGCCGCCGGCGCTTCGGTCAGGAGGATGCGGGGGCCTTTGGGGGCTTTTTCTTTCCTGTAGCGGTCGAAGCGATATTGCCCGAGCAGCCAGCCGAGCATCGCGGGACCGGGGCCGGGGCCCTCGACCCGGTAGGTTCCCTCCGGGAGCGCCTCGGCGGCCTTGGCGAGGCACCAGGGGCCGAGCTTGGCGACATCGGCGACGCCGAGCAGGGCCGACCAGGAATCGCGCTGGCCGGGCAGGAAAGCGACCTGAAAGCCTTCGCCGCGGAATCCCTGCGCCGCCACCGCCTGCCGCACCTGCGTCGGCTGGCCCTTGACCCAGCCGTCGAATCCCTTTTTATCAACGAGTTGAAGCTGGATCGCGTGCTGGCCCTTGTCGGGCTGGAGCAGGTCTGAAAGCTGTGTCATGACAGGCGCGCCCTAGCCAAAAAGATCGGGCAGGGCGAGGAACGAAAGGGACGACGATGCAAATTCTCGCGGCACTTCTGCTGACGCTGGCCCAGGCGGCCGACCGGCCGGCGGCGCCCGCCGACTGGAGCAGCGTCCCGCAGGTCGCTTACACGAGCCAGACCGACATGAACGAGCGGGTGACTTTGCCCGTGATAGAGATGGAGCGGCGGCGCCAATGCCGTTTCGACGAGGTCAGCCCGGGGAACCGCGGCGTCTCGATCGACTCGCTCCTGCTGATCAGCCCCAGCGGCGAATTGCTCGACATCGTGCCGCAAGATCATCGCTGCACGCGGCTCGAATCCTATATCGAGCGCCTCTACCGCCGCCATCTTCCCGGCCATCTCCAGGGCCCGAGCGGCGACGCCCCGGCCTGGTACCGGATCACGACCTCCTTCTCCTGGAGCGGCAGCTGACCGGCGCGGCCTGAAGCGGGCGGAATGCACCGCAAAATCGTTTAGCCGCGGCTTGCCGCGTGGATGACGATGTCGGTCGAGGCGAAGTCGCCGCCGGTGCAAAGGATCGGCAGGCGCAGGCGGCGCGCGGTCGCATAGACCATCAGGTCCACGAGGTTCAGACGCCCGCCGCGGCCGTTGCCTGCGCCGTGCTCCATGTTCGCCCGTGCCGCG
>JAXDPC010000028.1:0-8208 GCA_034668525.1 Sphingomonadales bacterium | reverse complement strand
ATCAGCGGCGGCGGCTTCACCACCCAGACCGCCAACGAGCTCGCCATCTCGCTGCGCTCGGGCCGGCTTCCGGTCGAGCTCCACGTCGTCGAGGAGCGCAGCGTCGGGCCGGAGCTGGGCCGGGAATCGATCCGGGCCGGAATCATCGCCAGCATCGCCGCGACCGCCGCCGTGATCTTCTTCATGCTGATCACCTACGGCCGCTTCGGCGTCTATACGACGATCGCCCTGATCCTGAACGGCCTCCTCATCCTCGGCATCATGGCCTTCTTCAACGCGACGCTGACCCTGCCCGGCATCGCCGGCTTCGTGCTGACCATCGGCGCCGCGGTCGACGCCAACGTGCTCATCAACGAGCGCATCCGCGAGGAGCAGAGACGCGGGCGCAAGCTGCTCGACGCGCTGGAGGCGGGCTATCGCGAGGCCTCGACGGCGATCTTCGACGCCAACATCACCAACGTCATCGCCGCCGTCCTGATGTTCTATTTCGGCTCGGGGCCGATCCGCGGCTTCGCGGTGGTGCTGATGATCGGCATCGTCACCTCGGTGTTCACCGCCGTCAACGTGACCCGGATGATGGTCGCGCTCTGGGTGCGCCGCGCGCGGCCCAAAGAGCTGCATATCTAGGAACAAGCGCATGCGCCTGCTGAAGCTCATCCCCGACAACACCAACATCGATTTCATGAAGGTGCGCAACATCGCGCTGGTGCTCTCGATCCTCGTCACCGTCGCCGCCATCGCGCTCGTCTTCACCCGGGGCCTCAATCTCGGCATCGACTTCATCGGCGGCCAATCGGTGCGGGTGACGTTCAGCCAGCCGCCGCAGCTCGACGACCTGCGCGAGCGCGTCGACGAGGCCGTGGGCGGCGGCGCCAGCCTCCAGGAATCGGGCGGGCGCAACGTCATCCTCATCCGAACGCCTCTCCCCGAGGGCGGCGAGGCCGCCGCCAGCCGCGCGGCGACGACGATCCGGGCCACGATCCAGCAGCGCTATCCCGACGCCCGCTTCGATGCCGTGGAGACCGTCTCGGGCAGGGTTTCCCAGGAGCTGTTCCGATCCGGCGCGCTCGCCATCGCGCTCGCGATGATCGGCATCGCCCTCTACATCTGGGTCCGGTTCGAGTGGCAGTTCGGGGTGGGAGCGCTGGTGACCTTGTTCCACGACGTGTGGATGACGATGGGCTTCTTCTCGCTCACCCAGCTCGAGTTCAACCTCAACGTCGTCGCGGCGATCCTCACCATCGTCGGCTACAGCCTCAACGACACGGTGGTGATCTACGACCGGATCCGGGAGAATCTGCGCAAGTACCGCAAGATGGAGATCGTCCCGCTGCTCAACCTCTCCCTCAACGAGACGCTGTCGCGGACTTTGGTCACCTCGACCTCGATCCTGCTCGCCTTGCTCGCCTTGCTGCTGCTCGGCCCGGACGTGATCTTCGGCCTCACCATCGCGATCTTCGTGGGAATCTTCGTCGGCACTTATTCGTCCATCTACATCTCCTCGCCGATCCTGGTCTGGCTGCGGGTGACTTCGGCGAGCTTCCTGCCCAAGGAGCCGCTGTCGCGGGCCGCCAAGGGGCCGCGCAACGAGAATTATGGCGCCAAGGTTTGAGCGCGACGCCGCGGCCGCGGGCCCCGTCGTCCGGGGCTTCGCGGACGGCGGCTTCGCGGTCGACGGCGGCGTCTACCGCGCGCTGCTGCTGACCCCGGACAGCGCCAGGGAATGGGACGCGCCGGCGATCGGGGAGCTGGCCCTCGAGCATCTCGCGGACCTGCTCGCGCTCGATCCCGCGCCGGAATTCCTGCTGCTCGGGACGGGCGCCGCGATGGCCTTCCCGCCGCGCGCGCTGGTGCGGGCGCTGGAGGAGCGGGGGATCGGGGTCGAGGCGATGGACAGCCGCGCCGCGGCGCGCACCTGGGGCATGCTCCGCGCCGAGGAACGCTGGATCGCCGCCGCGCTCATGCCGCTCTGAGCGGCCGCACCTCCTTCAGCGCCGCGAGATGCGCCTCCAGCTCGGCCGCGTTGCGGTCCCAGCCGAACTTCTCCGCCGCGCGCCGCACCGCCTGCTGATCGGGCGGGGCGGCGAGGATATCGCGGACCGCGGCCGCGAGCGCCTCCGGCTCCCGTGCGACGAGGCGGCCGGCTTCCGGGCGGTCGATCACCTCGCGGGCCCCGCCGACGTCGGTGGTGACGACCGGCGTGCCGCAGGCGAGCGATTCGACCCAGACGTTTGCCAGCCCTTCGGAGACGGTCGGCAGCAAGGTCACGTCCGCCGTAGCGAGCCAGCGCGGCATCTCGTCGTGCGGACGGCCGCCGAGGAAGCGGACCCGGTCGTCGACCCTGAGGCGCCGCGCGAGCAGGTCCAGCTCCGGCCGCAAAGGACCGTCGCCGACGAAGATCAGGGTGGCGCCGGGAATCAGGGCCAGCGCCTTGATGGCGAGGTCCGGCCCCTTGCGGGCGAGCAAGGCTCCGGCGGTGACGATGAGCGGACCCTCCACTCCTAGCCACCGCTTGGGTTCGGCACGGCCGACGGGGATGAAAAAGTCCCGGTCCACGCCCGTATAGTGGACCCGGATGCGCTCCTCGGGCAGGCCGAGCGCGACCATCGAGCGCTTCATCGCCTTGCTCACGGCGAGCAGGCCGTCGGCGGCGCGGCCGGCGGCGACGATCTGCCGTCGCGGCTCGGGGCGCTCGCCCCAGACGTGGATGTCGGAGCCGCGCGCCTTGATCGAGAAGGGCAGGCCGAGGGCGCGGGACAGCGCCATCGCCGCCGGCCCGTCCGGCCAGAAGAATTCGGCGTCGATCACGTCGAACGGGAAGCGGGCCCGGATCCGGCGCAGCTCCGGCAGCAATGCGTTCGCCATCGCGGCGGGCGTGCCGCCTTGAGGCGCCCTCGGCCAGACGCGGTAGCGCGGCCGGTGGACGGCGAGGCCCATCCAGCTCTCCTGCTCGGGGAGGCGGCCGCGGGCGGCATAATGGGGGTGGAGCGAGAGCGGCCAGACCGGCAGGCCGACCGGCGCCGCGACTTCGACCTCGACGCCCGGTCGCGCGGCGAGGGCGAGCGTCTGGCGCTCGACGAAGCGGCCGAGCTCCGGCTGGGCCCGGTTCGGGAACAGGGTCGAAAGGGTCAGCACCCGCAGCATCGCCTCCGCCCTTAGCAGAAGGCGGCGAACGACGGGTTAAAGAGGTTCCTCCCCATGAGCTGCGCTCATCGGGAGGGGAACCACCCGCAGGGTGGTGGAGGGGTAGATGGCGCAGGCGGAGCCAGTACCCCTCCATGCTTCGCATGGTCCCCCTCCCCATTGCTTCACGATGGGGAGGAACATTAAACTGGGGTTCATCCGTGCTGCGCTCTCAAGATCGTCCGAACGCCGCTTGGCCTTGCCCCAACCCTTCGCTAAGAAGCCGCGATGCAGAAGATGTTCCGTACTCTCGCCGTGTTCGCGGCCGTCGCCGCGCTGGCCCCTCTCGCCGCCTGCGCTACCGGCGGCAGCGGCGCCCGCACCCGCGCCGACACGCGCTACGTCGCCCGCGACGTCAACACGCTCTACAATGCGGCGCGCGAGCGGCTGGAGCGGGGGCTCTACACCCAGGCCGCCGCCATCTTCGACGAGGTCGAGCGCCAGCATCCCTATTCGGTCTGGGCGCGCCGCGCGCAGCTGATGAGCTCCTTCTCTTATTATGCGGCGAACGACCACACCAAGTCGATCGAGAGCGCCCGCCGCTTCCTCTCGATCCATCCCGGCAACCGCGACGCGCCTTACGCCCTCTATCTGATCGCGCTCAATTATTACGAGCAGATCCGCGACGTCACCCGCGACCAGGGCACGACGCGCCAGGCGATGGACGCCCTCAATGAGGTGATCCGCCGCTATCCCTCCAGCCGCTACGCCGCCGATGCGCGGCTGAAGCTCGACCTGGTCCGCGACCACCTCGCCGGGCATGAGATGGAGGTCGGCCGCTTCTACCAGGACCGGCGCCAGTGGCTCGCATCGGTGATGCGCTTCCGCACCGTCATCGACGAATATCAGCAGACCAGCCACGTCCCCGAGGCATTGATGCGGCTCACCGAGAGCTATCTCGCCCTCGGCGTCCCGGAGGAAGCGCGGCGCTCGGCGGCGGTGCTCGGGGCCAACTTCCCGGGATCGAGCTGGTACCAGCGCGCCTACGGCCTGATCGAGAGCTTCCGGCCCGATCCGGAGCGCGGCCAGCGTGCCGCCGCCCGGTCGGCGCGGCAGCAGGCGCGGGTGCTGCGCCGGCGACCGGCTGCGGCCCCGCCGGCGGCCACGCCTCCCGCGACCACGCCCCCCGCGGATGCTCCTCCGGCCGAGACTCCCGCCGAGACGCCGACGACCACGCCCCAGTCCCGCTAGGCGGCGCGCCGAGAGGCGTTCCGCAGGGCGACATAATTTCCTAAGACGGTCTCGATGCAGCCTGCGCGCGACCTCTCATGCTGACCGGCCTCTCGATCCGCGACCTCGTCATCGTCGAGACGCTCGATCTCGATTTCGCCGACGGCCTCGGCGTCCTCACCGGCGAGACCGGCGCCGGCAAGTCGATCCTGCTCGACGCGCTCGGGCTGGCGCTCGGCGCGCGCGCCGACACCGGCCTGGTCCGCGCCGGCCAGGCCCAGGCGGTGGTGACCGCGAGCTTCGACGTGCCGCCGGGCCATGCCGCCCACGCCCTGCTGGCGGAAGGCGGCCTCGACGCCGAGCCGGGCGAGCCGCTGGTGGTGCGGCGGATCGTGCGGGCCGACGGCGGCAGCCGGGCCGCGGTCAACGACCAGCCGGTCTCCGCCGGCCTGCTGCGCGAGCTGGGCGCGCTGCTGGTCGAGATCCATGGCCAGCATGACGACCGCAGCCTGCTCAATCCGCGCGGCCACCGCGCCCTGCTCGACACTTACGCCCGGATCGACGCGGGGGCCGTGCAAGCCGCCTGGGCGGAGATGCGGGCGGCCGAGGAGGATCTGGCAGCCGCCCGGGCCGCCGCCGACGAGGCGGAACGGGACCGCGAATGGCTCGCCCACAGCGTCGAGCAGCTCCGTCAGCTGAAGCCCGAGCCGGGCGAGGAGGAGAATCTCGCTTCGGCGCGCGCCGCGATGCAGGCGGGGGCGCGGGTCGCCGGCGAGCTGGAGGGGCTCGATCAGCTGCTGCAGGGCTCCGAAGGCGGCTTCGCGGCGCTGCGCCAGGCCGCGCGGCGGCTCGACCGGATCGCTTCGGAGCATGCCCTGCTCGGCGACGCCCTGGCCGCGCTCGACCGGGCGCTGGTCGAGGCCGGCGAGGCGGAGGACCGCCTCGAGCGGGCGCGCGAGGCGCTCGCCTTCGATCCGGCGCGGCTCGAGGAGGTCGAGACCCGGCTGTTCGAGATCCGGGCGATGGCGAGGAAGCACCGGGTCGAGGCCGACGCGCTCGCTGCCCACCAGGCGGAGCTGGAGGCGAAGCTTTCGGCTCTCGAAGCGGGCGGCGAGAGGATCGCCGCGCTCGATCGGCGACTCGCGGCGGCGCGCGAGGCTTATGGGACCGCGGCGGCGCGGCTCACGGAGCAGCGGTCGGCCGCGGCGGAGCGGCTCGACCGGGCCGTCGCCGCCGAGCTCGCGCCGCTCCGGCTCGACGCCGCCCGCTTCCGCACGGCGCTGGCCGCGGCGGAGCCGTCCGCATCGGGCCGCGACCGGGTCGAGTTCGAAGTCTCGACCAATCCCGGCGCGCCGTTCGGGCCGCTGGTCCGGATCGCCAGCGGCGGCGAGCTGTCGCGCTTCATCCTGGCGCTGAAGGTCGCGCTCGCCGAGGAAGGCGGCGCCACCACTCTGGTGTTCGACGAGATCGACCGCGGCGTCGGCGGCGCGGTCGCCAGCGCGAACGGCGAGCGCCTCCACCGCCTCGCCGAGCGGAGCCAGGTGCTGGTCGTCACCCACAGCCCGCAGGTCGCCGCCCGCGGCCGCCGCCATCTGCTGATCGAGAAGAGCCACGAGGGCCTGGTGACGCGCACCAGCGTCCACGCCCTCGACGAAGCGCGGCGGCGCGAGGAGATCGCCCGCATGCTCTCCGGAGCGCAGGTCACCGACGAGGCGCGCGCCCAGGCGGTGCGGCTGCTGGAGGCGGCATGATGATCGAGCGGGAGGTCGAGTCCGGCGGGTTCGAGCACATGCTCGTCAGCGAAGGCCCTCGGCCGCGCCCGGCCGTCCTGGTCTTCCCGACCATCATGGGCCGCACGGAGCTGGAGCTCGGCTTCGCGCGGCGGCTTGCGGAGAGTGGATACGCGGCCTTCGTCGCCGATTTGTACGGGCGCGCGCATGTCGGCAGGCCGCGCGAGGAATGCCGGGGGCTGATGATGGAGCTGCTGGGCGACCGGGCGCTGCTGCGGGCGCGGCTGCTTGCCGTGCTGGAGACGGCGCGGGGGCAGCCCGAAGTCGAGCCCGAGCGGGTGGCGGCGATCGGCTTCTGCTTCGGGGGCCTCTGCGCGCTCGACCTCGCCCGCAGCGGAGCGGACGTCGCGGGGGTGGCGAGCTTTCACGGCCTGCTCAAGCCGCCGCCGCTGGCCGCGTCCCCCATAGCGTCCCGTATCATCGTCTTCCACGGCTGGGACGACCCGATGGTGCCGCCCGCCGACGTCGAGGCGCTCGCGAAGGAGCTCGCCGAGGCGGGCGCCGACTGGCAGATCCACGCTTATGGCGGCGTCATGCACGGCTTCACCAATCCGAGGGCCGCCGATCCCGCTGCGGGCATCCTCTACGACGCGCGCGCCGCGCGCCGCTCCTGGGCGTCGCTCGAGCCGTTTCTCCAGGAGTGCCTCGCGTGACCGAGGCCGAGGCGGAGGCCGAGCTGGAGCGCCTCGCGGGGGAGATCGCGCGGCACAACCGGCTCTACCACGGCGATGACTCCCCGGAGATTTCGGACGCCGAATATGACGCTCTGGTGCGGCGCAACGCGGCGCTGGAGGCGCAGTTTCCGCAGCTCGTGCGCACCGATTCGCCGTCCCGGCAGGTCGGCGCCGCCCCCGCCGCGCATCTCGCCAAGGTGCGGCATGCCCTGCCGATGCTCAGCCTCGACAATGCCTTTTCGGACGAGGAGGTGGCCGAGTTCGTCGCCCGCGTGCGGCGCTATCTGCGGCTGGCGGACGATGCCGAGGTCGCGCTTACCGCCGAGCCCAAGATCGATGGCCTCTCCTGCTCGCTGCGTTACGAGAAAGGGGCGCTCGTCCTCGCGGCGACGCGCGGGGACGGCACGACGGGGGAGGACGTCACCGCCAATGCGCGCACCATCCACGACATCCCCAAGCGGGTCGAAGGTGCGCCGGACGTGTTCGAGGTCCGCGGCGAGGTCTATATGTCCAAGGGGGATTTCGCGGCGCTCAACGCGCGGTTGCTCGCCGAGGCCGAGGACCCGGCCAAGGCCCGGCAGTTCGCCAACCCGCGCAATGCCGCCGCCGGCTCGCTGCGCCAGAAGGACCCGGGCGTGACCGCGATGCGACCTTTGCGCTTCTACGCCCATGGCTGGGGCGAGGTCTCGGCCCTTCCCGCCGAGACGCAGCTCGGCGTGATGCGGGCGATCGCGGGCTGGGGGGTGCCGATCGCCGCGGATCTGGGCCGGTTCGCCGACCTGGGAGCGCTGCTCGCCCATTATCGCACGATCGAGCGCAAGCGGGCGGACCTCGATTTCGACATCGACGGCGTCGTCTACAAGGTCGACCGGCTCGACTGGCAGGAGCGGCTGGGCTTCGTCAGCCGCGCGCCGCGCTGGGCGCTCGCGCACAAATTCCCCGCCGAGAAGGCGGAGACATTGCTCGAGGCGATCGACATCCAGGTCGGGCGCACCGGCAAGCTCACCCCTGTCGCGCGGCTGCGGCCGGTCGGGGTCGGCGGCGTGACCGTCACCAACGCCACCCTCCACAACAAGGACGAGATCGCGCGGCTCGGCGTGCGGCCGGGCGACCGGGTGCTGATCCAGCGCGCCGGCGACGTCATCCCGCAGGTGCTGAGGAATCTGACGCCCGACGAGGCGCGGCCGGGCTGGGACTTCCCGGACCGTTGCCCCGAATGCGATTCGGAGGCGGTGCAGGAGGAGGGCGAGGTCGACGTCCGCTGCACCGGCGGGCTGATCTGCCCGGCGCAGCGGGTCGAGCGCCTGCGCCACTTCGTCTCGCGCCACGCGCTCGACATCGAGGGGCTCGGCATCACCCATATCGAGGCCTTCTTCCGCGACGGACTGCTG
>JAXDPC010000027.1:0-6164 GCA_034668525.1 Sphingomonadales bacterium | reverse complement strand
TCGTCTTGCCCGCGTCCGGATGCGAGATGATCGCGAAGGTGCGGCGCTCGGCATGGAGCAGGGTCGCGTCGGCGCGGGCGAGGTTCGTGGCGTTCATGGCATGCGCGGCGGGCAGCCGCGTCCTTTGTTGCGTCGTCGGTTCGGGATGGGCCGCTCATAGAGGCAGTGCGGCCCTTTGTGTAGGGCGTGCGGCCTCAGTCCCGGCAGCGCATCTCGCGGCGCAGGTCGGCGATTTGCTCGGCGGTCGCGTCGGGTGCGTCGGCGGGTGCCGCCACGGCTTCGTTCAGGGTGACGAGCCGCCAGGAGCGGTCCGCCTGAAGCTGCCAGATGAGGTAGCCGCAGGAAAAGTATAACCCTTCGAAATCGCCGACGAAATCCACTGCCGCATAGAGGCCGGGCGGCGCGCCCGGAAGGTCCCCATTGTACCAGGTGACGGCGGCGAGACGGCGCTCGATCCGGCGGCCGGCGCGTCCGTTGAACGCCTCCGCCTCCTCGCTGAACTGGGCGAGAGTCGCGGTCGCCCGGAACGTCGCGGCCAGCCAGCCATAGGCTTCGGCGAAGCGCCCGCCATCGCGCGCGTCGAGGAAGGCGTTGCTGGCGGAGCGTATGGCCGCCTCGTCGGCAACGCCCGGAGTCCAGGACGAGTCGACGATTGCCGGCGCGGGCGTGGAAGGAGGAGCCCGCAGCTCCGCCTCGCAAGTGAGCTCGTGATAGATGTCGATCGCGGGCGACGGCGGCGTCGCGTCCCCAACGGCGAGGGGCGCGGCCATTTCCCACCGGCCGAGGACGGGATGGAGGCTGCCGCACAAAGATCGCATGGTTTCCGTCATCATCCGATGCGCCGCGTCGAGATGCCGCGAGCTCGGGATGATGATGTGCAGCCTGTAGCGGTTTTCGCCGAGCCGCTCGTGGGTCACTTCGGGCCCCGGCTGCTGCGGAGCTGCCTGGAACCACAGGGCGGAAAGCAGGGCCGGGATCGTGTTCACCCGGCGAGCTTAGCAGGACCGGCCGAAAAAGGTCCACTTCGGTCCGATGCTTGCCGCAGGGGTGCCGCGCGGCAAGGTGGAGCGATGGACGCTTCCGCCGTCGTCCGCCTTGCTGTCCGCAGCGCCGTCGATTTCGCGCTGCCGCCGCGCTGCCCGGGATGCGGCGCGATCGTGCAGGATGAGCACAGCTTCTGCCTCCCTTGCTGGTCGCAGCTCGTCTTCCTCGGCGAGCCTTGCTGCACGCGCTGCGGGCTGCCGTTCGAGCATGACGGGGGCGGCGAGGCGGAGTGCGGGGCCTGCATGGCCGATCCGCCGCGCTTCGATCGGGCGCGGGCGGCGGTCGCTTATGGCGAAATCCCGCGCAAGGTCGCGCTGAAGCTCAAATATGGCGGGCGGCCGGGCGTCGCCGAGACGATGGCGCGGCTGATGGCGCGGCATCTGCCGCCCGGCACCGGCGCGATGCTGGCGCCAGTGCCGCTGCATCGCTGGCGGATCTGGAAGCGCGGCTACAACCAGGCCGCCTTGATCGCGGCGGCGCTGGCGCGGTGCAGCGGAGCGGAGGCTGTCCCGGACCTGCTCGAGCGCACCAGGGCGACGCCATACCTGCGCGGCATGGCGCCGCGGGAGCGGGCGCAGACGGTGCGCGGCGCCTTTCGGGTGGCGGAGCGGCGGCGGCCGCTCCTCGCCGGGCGCGAGGTGATCCTGGTCGACGACGTCCATACCAGCGGCGCCACCGCCGGCGCCTGCGCGCGGGCGCTGAAAAAGGCGGGGGCCGGGCGGGTGAGCCTGCTCTGCTGGGCGCGGGTGGTCCGCGGCGGCGATTACTGAAAGGACACCGACCAGTAGATCCGCCCGGCCCAATGCTGCCAAAGCTCGGGGTCCTCGATCCTCGTCCCGTCGCAGCCGACGCTGAAATGCGAGCAGTCGAACCACCAGCGGGTGCGGGCGGCGGCGGGGCTCGTCGGGAAGCGCTGGTGGAGCAAGGCATGCGCCGCGCGCGACCAGGCGCCGTGGCCGCCCTGGCGCTGGCAGCCGTAGCGGGTGGCGCGCACTGCGAGCGCGAGCGCTTCATCCTGATGGTCGCGCGAACCGGAGCCGCGCCAGGCGACCGCGGCTTCGGCGAGGCGCTGCGGCGCGCTCGGGATCGCCGCCAGCCCGGCCAGCTCGGCTTCGTCGCGCGCGTTCCACAGATAGCTGGAGCGCAGCAGCGGCCCCAGCGCGGCCGGCGCGCCCGCCGCGGCGAGCGGGTCCCGGTCGTTCCAGCGCTCTTCGTCCGGGGCGAGAAAGCTGTCGTACATCGCGGCCGCGGCGCGGAGGCTGTGGCGCTGCGGCTGCCAGGCGCACCACCAATTGTTGTCGCTATGCTCGAACGTGTCGATCCGGACGAGATCCGGCGCGCCGACATAGCTCGCGCTCTCGCTGCTGGTGCGTTGATGGTCGGCGATGACGATGTTGAGGCCCGGCGAGCGCAGCACGTCGAGGAGCAAAGGGCGGCTGTCGGCGCGCGCACCGGGGCGGGAGGTCCATTGCGCCGTGATCTCCGGATTCAGTGCGCGCATCTGTCGGTCGAGCCGCTCCGGAATGCGGCGCCGGAGCGCGTAGAGCCGGGTCCAGGCAACGCGGGCGAAGCGCGCGCGGATGGGGCGGGGAAGCTCCTCGCGGGCCGCGAGGCGCGCGAGGGCGTTGGTCGAGAGCAGGTTCAGGAGCTCCTGTCCGCCTTCGGGCTGGGCCGCGATCTCGCGGGCGAGATGGTCCTCGTCCTCGGCGAGCAGCAGGAGCATCGGGACGGTGACGCGGTAATAGGCTTCGCCGCGGGGGTTGGTGCGGTCGCGCAGCAGCCGCGCCTCGGCCAGCCGCCCCCGCGCGATCAGATATTGGAGCATGTCGGCGAGCAGGGTGCGGTGGTGCGCGCTCTCCCGCCACGGCCACGCCTCGACCCGCGACAGCGCTGCCCGGAAGGCCTGGTCCCGTTCCTCGGGGACGGACACGTGCATCAGCGCCCGCCGCACCTGATGGTAAAATCGGGCGGCGACTGCGGCCAGGCGGCGGTCGGTCGGCTGCGCCTGCGTGTCGCGGACGAGCGCGTCGATCGCGGCCCACCCGTCCGGATCGTAGACATCGGCCAGCGAGGATTGGATCAGCGCCCACGCCTCGCCGGTCTCGTGCCCGGCCTGCGCGTCGGCATGCTCGGACAGCCTGGACCAGGCGCCGTTATGCTGGCGCGGCTGCGCCGCCCAGGGCGCGCGCTCGCTCCGGGCGACCGGGAACAGCAGGAAAGCCGCCAGCGGCCGGGTCCGCGCCGCCTCGGCCATGGCGCGGCTCGCGGTCATTTCGGTCGGCACGGCGCCGGTGAGCCACCAGGCCGGGTCGTCGAACCGGCGGTGGAGCCAGGGAATGTCGGCTTCGGCCCGCTCGTAGCGGTCCGCGGCGACGGGATCGCTGCGGATGCGTGGAAGCGGCGTTTCGAGCGCGTCGAGCGTCGCATCGACCTGCGCGGCGCGGCTTTGCGCATCGCCGATGTGATAGCCGACGAAGCCGATCAGCCCCTGGGCGAGCGGGTGGATGTCGCGGAGCGACGGGTCGGCGAGGATCGCCTGCGCCGCGGCGAGAATGCGGTGCGCCCGCGCGTTCCGATCCGGGTCGGGCTCCTCGCTCCAACGGGGGAAATTGTCGCCGACCTCTGCGGCGACGACCATGTAGCGGCTGACGTGGGCGTGCGGCGAGGCTGAGCGCGCGATCGCGGCGAAAGCGGCGGGCGCGCGGGCGTCCCCGCGGTAGAAGAGCAGGGACGCCGCCTGATAGGCGCGGTCGTCGCGCTGCAGCCGGGCGATCTCGGGATCGGCCGTTGCCATGGCCGGCGGCAAGGCCGAGGGGCCGCGCGGCGTCGTCTCGGCGGGCCCCCAGGGCTGGGCGCGCTGGCAGGGGGTGAAGACGACACGCTGCGCCCGCAGCCATTGCTCCACATAGGGGTGGTTGGCGCCGAAGCGGGCGACGCGTGCCTGGGCGACCGAGAGCGCATAGTCGGTGCGGCAGACGCCGGGCCGCGGGTACCAGTAATCGTCGATCGGCTGCTGGTTCGGGAGCATCCGAGCCAGCAGCGCCTCGCCGGCCTGCGACGTCGCGAAGCTGCCCGTTCCCGGGGGCAGAGCGGGGTCACCGAGGCCGGCGAGGGCGCGATAGGTATCCGGCTCGCGCGGATTGAAGCGATAATGGTCGATCCGCTCGGCGACCTGCTCCGGCGTCGGGGCCGTGGGCTGCGCGCCGGCAGGCGCGGCTTGCGCGGCAAGGACGGCCAAAGCGTGCAGGAATATGCGCGGCATCGCTTTCTCCCCTGAGCCACCATCTCAGCAGCAGTGCCTGGCCGCCAGCTTCTTTGTCGGCAGAACCTTGCCGCGCGCCGCTTGCCGGGTGGGGCGGCTTGCGCCATTGTCCGGATTTGTACGGGCGCGGGAGGCGGGATTGGCGCAGACGAGCGCGGACGAGCAGCTGGCCGAGCGCATCCGCGAGGAGCTCGGCCGCCGCCGCCTGACCCGGCAGTGGCTCGCCGACAAGGCGCTGGTCAGCCTGTCGACGCTCGAGAAGGGCCTCGCCGGCCAGCGTCCCTTCACCACCGCCACTCTGGTCCGGATCGAGGCGGCCCTCGGCATCGCGCTCCGGACCCGTCCGGAACCGTCGCGGCCGGAAGGGATCGCCCCGCCCGAGCTGGGCGCCTATGCCCGCGCCGCCGTGCGGTGGCTCGAAGGCGACTATCTCACCATCCGGCCTGCTTTCGGCACCGAGGGCGCGGTCTATGCCTATCGCACCACGATCGCCTGGGACGAGGCGGTCTCGCATCTCGTCTTCCGCGAGAGCGAGCGCGCCGATTCGGCCTACACCCAGCGCGGCGACCTCGCTTTGCCGCACCAGTCCGGCCACATCTATCTGGTCACCCGGGAATCCGGCCAGTTCCGGCTCGCAATGCTCGGCCGCCCGACCATCGCGGGCGCGCTCTACGGCCTGCTGACGACGCTGCAGGCGCCGGGCGGATCGCGGCTGCTTCCGGTCTCCTGCCCGATCGCCCTGCTTCCCCTCCGCGCCGAAGCAGCGCCCGCGTTCGGGCTGTTCCGTCCCGGCGAGGCGGGCTTCGATCGGCTCGCGGCGCCGCTGGCCCAGGTCGAGGCGGAAGGCTTCGCGCGGCTGGTGTCGGGCCCGACGCGCTAGGCCGAACCGGCTGCTTTCAGTCCATCAGCTCCACAGCCATCGCCGTCGCTTCGCCGCCGCCGATGCAGAGCGTGGCGACGCCGCGGCGCTGGCCGTGCGTCTCGAGCGCCGACAGCAAGGTCGCGAGGATGCGGGCGCCGCTGGCGCCGATCGGGTGGCCCAAGGCGGTGGCGCCGCCGTGGACGTTGAGCTGTTCGCGCGGGATGCCGAGGTCGCGCATCGCGATCATGGCGACGCAGGCGAAGGCTTCGTTGACTTCCCAGAGGTCGACGTCGCCGACGCTCCAGCCGGCTTTCTCCAGCGCCTTGCGGACCGCGGGGACCGGGGCGGTGGTGAACAGGTTCGGCGCCTGGGCGTGGGCGGCGTGGGCGACGATGCGGGCCACCGGCTTCGCGCCGAGGCGGTCGGCCACGCTCTGGCGGGTGATGACGAGCGCGGCGGCGCCGTCCGAGATGGAGGAGGCATTGGCCGCCGTGATGGTGCCGTCCTTGGCGAAGGCGGGCTTGAGGTTCGGGATCCGCTCGGGGTTCGCCTTGCCGGGCTGCTCGTCGCAGGTCACCGTCTCCTCGCCTTTGCGACTCCTGACGGTGACGGGGGTCGTCTCGCGGTCGAACGCCCCCGACGCGATCGCCGCGGTCGCGCGGCGCAGCGACTCGATCGCATATTCGTCCTGGGCGCCCCGGGTGAACTGATATTCGCGCGCCGCGTCCTCGGCGAAGGTGCCCATCGCCCGGCCCGACTCGTAGGCGTCCTCGAGGCCGTCGAGCATCATATGATCGTAGACCGTATCGTGGCCGATGCGGGCGCCGGCGCGATGTTTCTTCATGAGGTAGGGCGCGTTGGACATCGACTCCATGCCGCCGGCGACGACGAGGTCGGCCGATCCGCTCGCGTTCATGTCGTGGGCGAACAACGCCGCCTGCATGCCCGAGCCGCAGACCTTGTTGACCGTCGTCGCCTCGACCGACCGGGGGAGGC
>JAXDPC010000026.1:0-3495 GCA_034668525.1 Sphingomonadales bacterium | reverse complement strand
CAGCCGCGGCGGGGCGCGGCTCGAGGTCGAGGGCGGCGAGAGCGTCGAGGCGCCGCGCGACGAATATTCGCGCATCTACGAGAAGTTCGCGCGGCTCCTCGACGAGCGCGCCTCGCTGGTCGACGTCACGCCGCTCAGGCTCACCGCCGACGCCTTCCTGGTCGGCCGCCGCCTCAGCGTCGAACCTTTTTCGGAATGACGTCGCGCTCCTCGCCCTGGGCCCAGATCAGGTCTTCGGGAAGGACGTTGCCGACCAAAGTCAGCGGCCCGTGCGGCAGCAAGGGCGTGTCGCGCCACTGCTCGATCAGGCGCTTATAGGCCCGTCCGACGCGGCGCTGCTTGCGGTCGAGATCGTAGAGGCCGACCGTGTGGACGCGCTGGTTGTCCTCGCGCAGCGCCGTGTCCCAGTCGATCTGGTCGGTCAGCGAATACCAGGTCATTCCGCAGACGGGGACGCCGCCGTGGCGGAGCAGCTGGATATTGGCCCAGGTCTTCCACAGCCACTCGACCGAGCGCTCGTCGCGCTCGTTGGTCTCGGTGTGCATGATCGGCAAATGATAGCGATCGTGATAGGCCTTCGCGAGCGCGTAATAGCCGAAGATCTCGCCGCTGCCGTGCCGGATCTCGTCGTCGACAAGCAGATGCTCGTTGGTCACGTAATAATCGTGGCCGATGATGAAATGCTCGCGAAGGTCCTGGCGGAGGAAGTAGGTATATTCCTCGTTGGTCATGCCGTTGTCCATCAGATAGACGTACATGCCCGAATTGACGCGGCGGCCGACGGTGAGGTCGAGCGTCAGATAGCGCCGTTCGTTGAACATCTGCGCCTTTCGCACCAGCTCCGGATGACTGGCGTGCGTGTGCTCGGACGATTCGCAGAGGATGAACAGCGCGTCGGACCGGACCCGCAGGATGGCCAGCATCGCCTCGAGCGACGCCCTGGTGATGTTCTTGACCGCGGTGACGAAGCCGCGGTGGCTCTTCAGCCGCTCGTTCCACCAGCCGTAATAAGCGCTGAATTCGGCCGTAATGTACATCTCGTTGATCGGCGTATAGAGGCGAACCCACGGATAACGCTCGGCAAATGCGCGGGCATAGGCGCAGAAGAGCGGCGCGAAATCTGGGTTCTGGAAGTCGCCGATCCAGTCCGGCACGCCGAAATGGCAGAGGTCGATGATCGGCGCGATCCCGCGCCTGCGCATCTCCGGCAGCACCTCGTCGGTGAGCGACCAGTCGTAGCGGTCCGGGCCGAGGTGGATCCGGTACAATGGCGGGCCGTAGCGCAGCACGCGGCAGCCGGTCTCCGCGACCAGGTCGAGATCCTCGCGCCAGCGGTCATAATGTCCGCATTCCCGCATCTGGTCCCGGCGCAGGTCTCCGTTCGGCGTCGAGATGACGGGATAGCTGCATTCTATTCCCGTCGCGAACAGGAAGCGCGCGGTCGACGGGTTGGAGACCCGCCGCGGCACGTAGAAGCGGAAGGCGTCGGGATCCTCGCTCATGTCGCGCTGTCCTGTTGCTGGCGTTCCTCGGCGAAGGTGACGCTGACTCTGGTACCGGGCGGCCCCGCCCATTCGATCGTTCCCTCGAGCTGGGCGACGAGCGCGCGCAGCATGCGCTGGCCGACCGAACCGCTGCGCGCCTCGCTCCTGAAGCCGCGGCCGTCGTCGATCACCTCGAGGCAGAATCCGGCCTCGCAGCGACGGAAGAGGACGAGGATGGTGCCGGCCTCGTCCTCGGCGAAGGCGAAGCGGACGGCATTGCTGACCAGCTCGTTGATCATCAGCCCGATGGTGACGGCGCGGCCGGAGCTCAGCTCGGCCTGCTCCGCTTCGGCGCGGAGCACGATCGGACGCAGGCCGACGAGCCCGGGCTGGAGGTCGTTGGCCATCTCTTCGATGAAGCCGCGCGCGCCGACGCTCGTCGTCTCGCGTCCGAGCTGCAGCCTGTCGTAGACCCGCGCCAGCACCTTGAGCCGATTGGCGGCGCTGCCGAGCACGTCCGCGGCTTGCCGGTCCGCCACGTCGCGCTGCCCCAGCGAGATATAGCCGGCGACGACCTGGAGCTGGTTCTTGATGCGGTGGTTGATGTCGTGGAGCAGCAGCTCCTTCTGCGCGTCCGACGTCTCGAGCGCGGCTGCGCGACGCTCGAGCTCGCGGTGAGCGCGGGAGATGTGCGCGAGCCGGCTCGCGGCCTGGTCGAAGCCTCGCGCCAGCATCTGGACGATTGCGGCGGTCAGGAGGCCGATGACCAGGAACGAGACGATGCCGATGAGATCGTCCCGGCGCGGCGACGCGAACGGTTGGCCGGGGTCGACCACGAAATAAAGGCCCAGCGCGGCCGATATGACCACTGCCACATAGCCCGAGCCGCGATCGAGCAGGGACGCGGCCAGCACCACCGCCGGCATGAAGAACAGGAACAGCGGCAGCTGCTTGGGATCGAGGTCCAGGCCGGCGAGCAGATAGCGTAGGCCGAAAAACGCCAGGGCGATCAGCGCGGCAGCGCCGTACTGCGCCGCCAGCGGCAGGGTGCGGAGCGGCTGGAGCCTGCGGAGCATCTCGACCGACATCGGCGCTCCGATTAGGCGCGCCGCGCCGGGCGCGGAAGCCGCGAATGCCGGCGGCGGCAATCGTATCCGAAACGGATCGGGCCCCTCGCGCTCGAAGCTGCGGAAATGATGCGACTTCCTCCTGATCTCCGCGCGGCGCGCGGCCCCTGTCCCTCCGAAACGGACGAAGTCCGGATTCGAGCCGCGTTGCGCGCTTCCTAGCCTTTCCGACGCGACCGGCCGTGCTCCGGCGGCCGTCGGGAAGGGGGAAATCGAATGAAGATGTGGAGAAGCGGCCGCGCGGCCGCGATCCTGCTCGCCGCGGCGGCTGTCGCGGTGGGCGGCCAGGCCTGGGGCCAGACCGACGCGCAGATCCGGCAGAGGCTGATCCGTCAGTCCATAGCCGCCTATCCGGGCTCCTGCCCATGCCCGTACAGCGTCGATCGCGCCGGTCGCCGCTGCGGCGGACGCAGCGCGTACAGCCGTCCCGGCGGCTATGCGCCGCTCTGCTACCCGAGCGACGTCACCCCGGCGATGATCCGCGCGGCGCGGGGCCGCTAGCGCGCTTCGGAGAGCCGATCGAGCAGGGCGCGATCCGTGGCCGGGACCTCCGCCCAGGGCCGCGACCGGCTGCAAGTATAGTTCACGAAGGTGGCGCCCCGCGCGGCCGGCGGATCGCCGCCCCGTGTGCGCGGGTTCAGGAACAGCAGATAGTCGCCGCCGATATCATGTCCCTCCCAGGGACGATCCATGTAGAAGCCGCCGGTGTTTCGGTCGGTGAAGAAGCCGAACCGCGCGGGAAGCCGTCCTTTGTAGGTGCGGAGGACGCGCAACCTGTACAGGGTCCAGGCTGCGCCATCGTCCGGACGGTGATCGAGAGCGCTTTCCACGCGGGCCAGGACCACCCAGCGCGACTCCGCGAATTCCTGCTCGAGCGTGGTGGT
>JAXDPC010000025.1:0-5739 GCA_034668525.1 Sphingomonadales bacterium | reverse complement strand
CGCCCCGCCGCGCCACAAGCCCAAGCCGTGGAAAGCGCGGGCCCGGTGAGCGCGGCGGTCCGCATCCTCGTCGATGCCGATGCCTGTCCGGTGAAGGAGGAAATCTACAAGGTCGCGTTCCGCCACGAAGTACCGGTGACGCTCATTGCCAACAGCTTCCTGCGCATTCCGCACCACCCCTTGATCGATCGCATCACGGTCGGCACCGGCTTCGACGAGGCCGACGACCGCATCGCCGAGCTCGCCGGTCCGGACACGGTCGTGATCACCGCCGACATCCTGCTCGCCGACCGCTGCCTCAAGGCCGGCGCGACGGTTATCGCGCCAAACGGCAGACCCTTCACCACCGCCTCGATCGGCGCCGCGGTTGCCACCCGCGCCATCATGGTCGACCTGCGCGCCGGCGGCGACCAGCTCGGCGGCCCCGCGCCCTTCCGCAAGGAAGACCGCTCCCGCTTCCTGCAGGCGCTCGATCAGGCGCTGGTTCGTCGCAAGCGGGGTTGATGCCCTGTGGCGGGAACCCGCCTAGAGCCGGAGGTCGCGGATCGAAGTGACCTCGCGGACGCCCGCCCCTCCGCCGCCGAGACCTTCGGCTTCGGGCGGGACGACGGCCCGTTCGGGCGCGGCGAACGTGTCCGCGACGCCGAGCCCGTCGAAGGCCAGGCCGGTACGCGCCTCGAGATCGGCGAGGCGCACCTGATATAAGCGGAACGGGTCCAGATCGATCGCCTCGAGGTCTGAAAGCAGATTCGCTTGGCTGAGCACGAACCCGGCAGCCCGCAGCGCGCCGTCTTCGACATATGCGATCAGCTTCCAATATTCGCGGGGTATGCGCGCGCCGCGATAGCTGATGTCGTCTTCGCCGAAGATCGGCCCGCCGAAAACGGACATGCGCACATCCTGAACGTCGACCTGCTCGAAGATGAGGTTCTCCAACTCGCCCCACAGGCCCTTGCGGCTCGATTGGTTGTATCTCTCATGTTGAGGGGCAATGTTGGGAAAATAACTCGAATCGGTGTTCGCCTGCCGCGCTTCATCGAGCGGCCCCCACACGAGGTCGGCGCGACGTGCGATATGCCCGCGGTCGAGCTTGTTGCCCGCATAGACGTCCTCGCCCAGCTGGCGGTTCGCCGGAATCCGGGGATCGAGCTGGAAGTCGTCGCGCGCGGTGCGAACGATGCGCGCGCCGTCGATGTTCCAGGCGACGACCCGCGCGATACGGCGCCCCTTGCTCAGCGCGACCGAGAAATGGGTGTACGGAATGAAGAGCCCGCCCGCGAAACGGAAGGTGTCCCGTTCGACGGGAGCCGTCAGCCGCGGGAGCGGAACCGGCATACGCAGGAAGCCCGCGTCGTAGCCGGCTCGCACTACGCCGCTCTCCGGGCCCGCCCCGGCGAGGACCGCCGCATTGCGCGGAGGCTCGAGGACGAAATCGAGTTTCTTCTGGACCGACGAAGGGTAGCAGGCGAGCGCGTGCTCGTCGCTGCTGGTCGAGGCTTCGCCGGCGAAATGAAGGCCGGCAAAGATGTCGGTGGCGCGCCCATTGCGCGTCACGAGCCACGCCGATCCCGAATCGCCACCCTTGCTGACCTCGCCATCGCCCGGCCGGCGCCGCGGATCGATACCGATTTCAAACGCACCGATCGGCTGCTCGCCGGTCGGCTGGCCGTAATCGATCTTCGCGACGACATCGACGCGCCGCACGATGCCGTAGGTCACGCCGGTCGTTCGCCCCGACTTGACGACGGAGTCTCCGAGCGCCACGCGCGCCATGCGCCGCGGCGTCACCGCCAGCTCGAAGACCGCGCGTTCGAACCGCCGGCCCTCGATCCGCGCCAGCGCGCAGTCGCCAGCATTGCCGAGGTGGCTCCTGAGGAGATTTCCCGCGCCGTTCCCGGCGCTGTTGTTGTTGTCCGCCGGCCCCGGCTGGACGATGGCGTCGCCCACGGCGCCGCGATTTCCGTGGAGGACGTGCCAGTTCGAGAGAACGCAGGGCGCGCCCGTCGCGCGATCGTAGACGATCAGGCCGATCGTGCCGGCCGTACCGGAGGGGTGCGAGATGCTTATGCCCGGCTGGATCGGATCCCGCCGCTGGCGGCGTTCGTTGACCGTCTCGGGCTGGACCAGCTCGAACGACTTGCGATAGCTGCGCTCGATCACGTCGGTCGGCACCATGGTCCCGTCCGGCAAAGTGATCGACTCGGGCAGGGCCTCGGTGTCGAGGGCCTCCAGTTCCAGCCCCGACGCCTTTCGTCCGACGGTGAACTGGAGGCTGATGGGCCCGTCGCCGTTCTTGAGCCCGATGCCCACGGACGTGATGTTCGAATCCTTCAGATACTCATTAGCCTTGGCGCGCACATGTTCGCGCAGGGCGGCGATCAGCTTCGCTTCCCCGCGTGGGGACTTCTTCGATCCGCGTGCCATGTCTCGACCCTCCGATTGACACGGCAGGCATAGCTAAGGACGCGGCGGGGGATATGTGACGGAAGTCACACTGCTCAAACCACGCCGAAAGCCAGCATCGCGTCGGCGACCTTCTTGAAGCCGGCGATGTTCGCGCCCTTCACATAATCGATATAATCGTCGCTCACCCGGCCATATTGGGCCGCGCGCTCGTGGATGCCGTCCATGATGTCCTTCAACAGCTGCTGGAGCTCGTCCTCCTTCCAGCTCATCCGCGCCGAGTTCTGGCTCATCTCGAGGCCCGAGACGGCAACGCCGCCGGCATTGGCGGCCTTGCCGGGCGCGTAGAGGATGCGGGCGTCCTTGAAGATGTGGACCCCATCCAGGTCGGTCGGCATGTTCGCGCCTTCGGAGACCGCGATGCAGCCGTTTGCAACCAAAGTGCGCGCATCCTCGCCGTTGAGCTCGTTCTGGGTCGCGCAGGGAAGCGCCACGTCGCATTCCACGCCCCAGGGCCGCTGTCCGGCGTGGAAGGCAGCGCCGGTGAATTCCTCCGCATATTCGCAAATCCGGCCGCGCCGCTTGGTCTTGTGCGCCTTCACCCAGTCGATCTTTTCCTGAGTGATCCCGTCCGGATCGTGGACGAAGCCTTCGCTGTCCGACAAGGTCAGCACCTTGCCGCCGAGCTGCACGATCTTCTCCGCGGCGTGCGTCGCGACATTCCCCGAGCCTGAGATGACCGCGCGCTTTCCGACCAGATCCTGGCCCCGCGTCCTCAGCATGTTCAGGAGGAAGTAGACGGCGCCGTAGCCGGTCGCCTCGGTCCGGATCAGCGAGCCGCCATATTCGAGCCCCTTGCCGGTCAGCACGCCTTCCCAGCTGTTCGTGATCCTCTTGTATTGGCCGAACATATAGCCGATCTCGCGCGCGCCGACACCAATGTCGCCGGCGGGCACGTCCACGTCGGCGCCGATATGGCGGTAGAGCTCGGTCATGAAGGCCTGGCAGAAGCGCATGATCTCGTTGACGCTCTTGCCCTTGGGATTGAAGTTCGACCCACCTTTGCCGCCGCCCATCGGCAGGCCGGTAAGCGCATTCTTGAAGGTCTGCTCGAAAGCGAGGAACTTCAGGATCGATTCGTTGACGGACGGGTGGAAGCGGATGCCGCCCTTGTAGGGCCCGATCGCATTGTTGTTCTGGACCCGGTAGCCGCGCTGGACGCGGATGTCGTTCTTGTCGTCCTGCCAGCAGACCCGGAACGAGACGACCCGGTCCGGCTCGGCGATCCGGCGCAGGATTTGCGCCTCGTGATATTCGGGCTTGTCCTGGATGAACTCGAAAATGTCCTGCGCGACCTCGGTCACCGCCTGCACGAATTCGTCCTGGCCCGGATTGCGTCGCGCAACGCCCTCCAGGAACCCGTCCAGGTCGACATGCTCGGACGCTCTTGGAACTCCCCCGCCCCTGTTCATGACACCGCCTCCCTTGCTGGTCCGCGCGCGTCCCTCTCGCGGGGACTCGGGCGCCCCGTCTGCATAGCACGATTCCGGGCAGGCGCGGCCTCAGCCGTCGAGCACGGCGTCGATACCGGCGCTCACCTCGTCGATCGGGGCCATGCCGTCGATGCGCGAGACGAGGCCCTTGGCTTCGTAGACGGGGAGGATCGGCGCAGTCTTGGCGCGATATTCGGCGAGGCGATTGCGCACCGTCTCCTCATTGTCGTCGGGGCGGCGCTTGAACTGGTCCTCGGCGCCGCAGACGTCGCAGAGGTTCGGCACCTTCGGCAGCTTGTAGCGGTCGTGATAGCCCGTGCCGCACTTGGCGCAGGAGAAGCGGCCGGTGATCCTGTCGACCAGCGCCTGCTCGACGACCGCGAGTTCGATGACATGGTCGAGCCGCTGCCCCCTCTCGGCGAGCAAGGCGTCGAGCGCCTCCGCCTGGGCGGCGGTTCGCGGATAGCCGTCGAGGATGAAGCCCTGCTCGACGTCGGGCTGGTCGAGCCGGGCCGAGAGGATGCCGTTGACGATCTCGTCCGACACCAGGTCGCCCGCGTCCATCACCGCCTTCGCCCTGAGGCCGATCTCGGTGCCGGCGGCGACCGCGGCGCGGAGCATGTCGCCGGTCGAGAGCTGGACCATGCCGCGCTCCTTCTCGAGGCGGCTCGCCTGGGTGCCCTTGCCGGCGCCGGGAGGTCCGAGGAGGATGATATTCATCGGGTTGGAGCTCCGGCAGGCAGCGCGGGCGTCAGCGGCCGCGGCCGCCCTTCAGCTTCGCCTTCTTGATGAGGTCGCCATATTGGTGGGCGATGAGGTGGCTCTGGATCTGCGTGACCGTGTCCATCGTCACGTTGACGACGATCAGCAGCGAGGTGCCGCCCAGGTAGAAGGGGATGCCCGCCTGCGCGATCAGCCATTCCGGAATGAGGCAGATCAAGGTCAGGTAAGCCGAGCCGATCACGGTGATCCGGGTCAGCACGTAATCGAGATATTCCTCGGTGCGCTTGCCGGGCCGGATACCGGGGATGAAGCCGCCGTAGCGCTTCAGATTGTCCGCCGTCTCCTCGGGATTGAAGACGACCGCGGTGTAGAAGAAGCAGAAGAAGACGATCCCCGCCCCGTAGAGGAACATGTAGAGGGGCGCGCCGTGCTGGAGCGCGGTGGTGATGGTGATGATGATGTCGCCCCAGGTGCTCTCGCCGGCGACCCGGTTGCCCGAGAACTGGACGATGGTGAGCGGCATCAGCAGCAGCGAAGAGGCGAAGATCGGCGGGATCACGCCGGCCGTGTTGATCTTCAGCGGCAGGTGCGAGCGCTCCTGCTGGATGTTGCCGCGCGCGGTCTGGCGCTTGGGATATTGAATCAGGACCCGGCGCTGGGCGCGCTCCATGAAGCAGATGAACAGGATCAGGCCGGCGGCGAGCGCGAGCACGGCGAAGATCGTCACCGGCGAAAGGGTGCCGGTGCGGCCGCCTTCGAGCGCCTGGGCGATCGCGGTCGGAAGCTGGGCGACGATCCCCGCCATGATGATCAGCGAGACGCCGTTGCCGATGCCGCGGCTGGTGATCTGCTCGCCGAGCCACATCAGGAACATGGTGCCGCCGACCAGGCTGACGACGGTGGTGACTCGGAAGACCATTCCCGGGTCCATCACGGCGGTGCCGGTCGTGCCCTGGCCCCAGCCTTCGAGGCCGACGGCGATGAAATAGCCCTGGATGGCGCAGAGCAGGACGGTGCCGTAGCGCGTATATTGATTGATCTTCTTGCGGCCGCTCTCGCCTTCCTTCTTCAGCGCCGCCAGGGTCGGCGACATCGAGGTGGCGAGCTGAACGACGATCGA
>JAXDPC010000024.1:0-4653 GCA_034668525.1 Sphingomonadales bacterium | reverse complement strand
GAGCACCGGCGGGATGACGAGGGCGCCGAAGATCACGCCGTAGACCAGGGCGAGCTGCTGGCGCCACGGCGTCGCCCCGACCAGCTGGCCGGTCTTGAGGTCCTGGAGATTGTCGTTCGAGATGGTGGCGATCCCGAACACGATGCCGGTCGCGAACAGCGCATAGGCGATCAGCGCCCGCTCCTGGGCGTCGCCGTTGGCGGTGAAGACGAGGCCGAGCAGCAAGGCCGCCGACAGGATGGCGAGGATGCCGATGCCGGAGATCGGGCTGTTCGAGGCGCCGATCAGCCCGGCCATGTAGCCGCAGACCGAGGCGATGACGACGCCGGCGATCAGGATCCAGACCAGGGTCGCGCCGATCAGCGGCACCGCGGCGCCCTCGAGCGGTCCGCCGGCGATGAAGCTCCACAGCAGCCATCCGATCGGCAGCAGCGAGGCGAGGATGACGCCGGCGACGATGCCGATCGGCATGTCGCGCTCCACCAGAGGCAGCGCTTCGCTGCTCGATGCGCGCAGCCTCGAGGCCGCGATCGCGCCGCCGACGCCGCGCAGAATCGGCCGGATGATCCGGAGGAGCGTCCAGATCGCCGCCACGCCGATCACTCCGGCACCGAGAAAGCGCACTTGCTCGTAAAATACGGTCGAAGCGACCTCCTCGGCGGGCCCCGGGACCGAGCTGGTCAGGATCGGCAGCACGATCCACCAGCCCAGGATCAGGCCGGTGAGCATGGCGAGCCCGACCGAGATGCCGACCAGATGCCCGGCGCCGATCAGGGCGAAGGAGAGGCCGCCGGAAATCCCGGTCGCCGCGGGGCCGACCCGGAAATAGGCCGCGGCCTCCTCGACGAAGATCCGGGTCTTGGCGACGAGCGCGAAGGCCGCCGCAACCAGCGAGCTGGTGACGATGACCTTGAGCCCGCGCTCGCTTTCCTCGCCCCCCTCGCGCGAGCCGGCGCCGACTTTGAGCACCTCCGCGGCGGCCACCCCTTCCGGATAGGGAAGCGGCGTATCGACCACCAATGCGCGCCGCAGCGGGACCGAGAACATGACGCCCAGAATGCCGCCGAGCGCGGTCGCCAGCATCGTCGTCCAATAGGGGAAGCCGCTCCACCAGCCGACGATGACGAGGCCGGGGAGGACGAAGATGATCGCCGCCAGCGTCCCCGCCGCCGAGGCGACGGTCTGGACGATGTTGTTCTCGAGGATGGTCGAGTTGGCGAACCAGCGCAGGATCGCCATCGAGATCACCGCCGCCGGGATCGAGGTCGCGAAGGTGAGGCCGACGCGCAGGCCAAGATAGACGTTGGCCGCGGTGAAGACGAGCGTGATCGCGCCGCCGAGCGCGACCGCCCGAAAGGTAAGCTCGCGCGGCTCGGCCCCGGCGGTCGGCGTCGTCATGGTCATGAACTTCTCCCGCGGCGCGGAAGCGCGCCGGGCGCCGCTATTCCCGATGGCGGACGCGCGGGCAAGCCGCCTGCGGTCCGATCAGCGCGCGCGTGCCAGCTCCACCCCGATGAACACCGGGCGTGCCGCGCCGCGCCGCACCAGCAGCAGCACCGTGCCGCGCCGCGCCGCGCGCGCCGCCTGGACGGCCGCAGCGGCCGCCTCGGGCGTCGGCGTCGGCTGGTTGTCGATCGAGACGATGATGTCGCCCGGCTGGAGGTTCTTGACGGCCGCGTCGCTGTTCGGATCGACGGCCGCGACGACGACGCCGCGGGCGCCGGCCTCGAGGCCGAGCTGGCGCGCGACGTCGGCGGTCAGCGTCTGGACGGTGAGGCCGAGACCTTCGCGGGTCGATCGCTGAGAGGGGCTCTGCGTCTCCTCCTTGCCGCCGCCGGGGCCGGGCGTGGCCGGCGCCGTCTCCGGGCCGTTGAGGCGGGCGAGCTCTTCCTCGGACGGCCGCTCGGCGAGGGTGACGGTGACGTTGCGGCGCTGGCCGCTCCGCACGATCTCGACCGGCACCCGCGCGCCGACCTGGGTGTTCGAGACGAGATAGGAGAGCGTTTGCTCCATGGTCACCGGCTGATTGTTGACGCTGATGATCACGTCGCCCTGCTGGATGCCGGCACGCGCGGCGGGCCCGCCCGGCGTGACCGAATTGACCAGCTCGCCCCGGTTGCGCTCGATCCCCAGCGCCTGGGCGACGCCGGGATCGGTGAGGGGCTGCAGGCTGACGCCCATATAGCCGCGGCGGACGCGTTCGCCGCGCATCAGGGTCTCGACGATCGGGCGGGCTTGCTCCGCGGGAATCGCGAAGCCGATGCCGACATTGCCTCCGGTCGGCGAGATGAGCGCCGTGTTGATCCCGATCACATTGCCGTTGAGATCGAACATCGGACCGCCCGAATTGCCGGAATTGATCGGCGCATCGGTTTGAAGATACCGGTCATACTGTCCGGCGTTGAGGTTGCGGTGCAGCGCCGAGACGATGCCGGCAGTGACGGTCCCACCGAGGTTGAACGGGTTCCCGATGGCGATCACCCAGTCGCCGACGCGGGTCTGACGGGAATCGCCGAACCGTACGAACGGCAGGGCGGCGCGCGGGCGCACGCGAAGCACGGCGAGGTCCGAGGCGATATCGCGGCCGACCAATTCGGCGGGATATTGGGTGCCGTCGTTGAGGGTGACGGTGATCGCCTCGACCACGGCGTCGTCGCGCGCCGGGGCGACGACGTGGTTGTTGGTGACGATGAAGCCGTCCGCCGAAATGATGAAGCCGGAGCCGAGCGAGCCGCCGCGCTGCGTGACCGTGTCGTCGCCGCCCTGGTTCGGCACGTCGCCCCCGAAGCGACGGAAGAATTCCTCGAAACCGGGCGGCAGGCCGCGGTTCCGCGGCACGGTGATTGCCTGTTGGGTCGAGATGTTGACGACGGCTGGCTGCAACCGGGCGACCAGGTCCGCGAAGCTCATCGGCGCGCCCGGACGGGGAGCCGTGGCGCCGATCGTCCCAGGCTCGTTCTGCGCTACCTGGGCGCCGACCGGGTTGCTGAGCGTCGCGACGGTGCCACCGAGGAGAAGCGCTGCGGTGATTCCATAAGCGTAACGCACTGATCCGTTCCTCCTTGAAGTCGCGTCCGGAGCGGCGGGCCCGGACGGGCCGGCTTGGCCGCAGACGCTAGATGGCGCGCCTGAACCGAATTTGAATAGGCGCCGTCACCGCGCCCGGGCCTGCCCTCTGAATTGCCGCAGATATTCGTTCTGGGGCGAAAGGATGATGTTGGTCCGCCCCTGCCGCCCCTCGGAGATGAAGCTCGCCTCGTAGGACTGCATCGAGCGGTAGAAATCGTAGAATTCCGGATCCTGGTTGAAGGCGCGGGCATAGGTGCCCGCCGCCGCCGCGTCCGCCTCGGCGCGGATGATCTGCGCCTGCTTGGCGCCCTGCGCCTGGATCGAGCGCGCCTCCTGGCGGCGGGCGCTGCGCATCCTCTCATAGGCGCTGTCGAGCGGCGCGCCCTGCGGCAGGTCGGCGCGCTTGATGCGGACGTCGACGACCTCGGCGCCGTACTGGCGGGCGACGCGATTGAGCGCGGTCTGGATATTCTCCATGATCTGGCCGCGCTCCGGGCTGAGCAAAGCCGCCGAGGGCCGGCGGCCGAGCTCGTTGCGGACCGCCGAGCCGAGGATCGGCCGCAATTGCTCGCGCACCTGCGCCTCGTCGCGCGCCGAAAGGTACATCTTGAGCGGGTCGACGATCCGGTAGCGGGCGAAGGCGTCGACCTGGACGCGCAACTGGTCGGTGGAGAGGACCGGCTGGTTCTGCAGCTCGAGGCTGAGGATGCGGCGGTCGATCCAGACGATCTGCTCGACGAACGGGATGCGGGCGGCGAGCCCGGCGCCCGGCCCCCCGTAGCGGTCGGTGGGAAGATAGCGGTTGAGGATGCGCTGCGGCTCGCCGAAGCGGACGATCACCGCCTGCTTGGTCTCGGGCACGATCGCGAATGTGCTCGCGACCAGGATCAGCAGCAGGATCGCGAGGATGCCAAGCGCGATCGGATTTCTGATCAGGCGGGTCATCGCGCCGGCGCTCCTTCGGCTGCCGCCGGTGCCAAAGCGCGGCGCTGGATCTCCGGCAGCGCAAGATATGGCGTCACGCCCGGCGCCTCGACGATCGTCGTATCGACATGCTGGAGCACGCTTTCCATCGTCTCGTAATAAAGGCGCCGCCGCGTCACTGCCGGCGCGGCGCGATATTCGGCATAGATTCTATCGAACGCCGTCGCCTCGCCCTGGGCGTGCGCGATCGTCTGGAGCGCATAGGAACGCGCATTGTTCATCGCGCTCTGCGCCCGCTGCTGCGCCGCGGAGACTTCGAGAAAGGCCTGGTTGACGGCCTCGGGCGGCGCCGACTGATTGATCGCGACGCCCAGGACCTGGACGCCCGAGCCGTAACCGTCGAGCATTTGCTGCATCGTCTGCTGGACCCGCTGGGCGATGTCCGCGCGGCCGGCGCCGATCGCGTCGTCGAGCGACACACGTGACACCACCTGCCGCATCGCGCTCTCGGCGACCTCGTGGATGGTGGTCTCGGGATCGGCGATCTGGAAGGCGTAACGCTCGGGGTCCTTGATGTTCCAGCGAACCGAATAAGCAAGGTCGATCACATTATAGTCGCCGGTGAGAATGAGGTTCTCGCCGCTGGTGGGGATCGTGATC
>JAXDPC010000023.1:0-4877 GCA_034668525.1 Sphingomonadales bacterium | reverse complement strand
CCCCATTCCCGCACCCGCGCCCACACCCACTCGGCCCCCGCCCGCGTCTTCCCGAACCCGCGCCGCAGGGGCCGGGGACAGTTACTGGTAACTGTCCCCAATTCCCCCTCGTTACTGGTAACTGTCCCCAATTCCCCCTCCCGCCCCCATTCCCGCACCCGCGCCCACACCCACTCGGCCCCCGCCCGCGTCTTCCCGAACCCGCGCCCCGCCATGATCAGCCGCACCCGCCACGGCCCGGAGCCGGCGTCGCAGGCCTTGGGCTCGATCTGCCCCCCATGCGCCTGCCACCACCATTCCTCCTCGATCGCGCGCAGCACGGGCTCCGGCATCCGGCAAAGCACCCGCGCGCGCTCCTCGGGCGACATGCGCCTGAGCGCGCAAAGGATCGCCCGCGCCCTGCGGCGCGTGAAGGTGGGGGGCATGGGGGGGCCTCCTGGGGCCGACACACGGCGAGCCCGTCCTTGGGGACAGTTACTGGTAACTGTCCCCGCTTCGTCCTGCGAGGGGACAGTTACTTTCACGCCGCTGCGTCTGTCCGTCGAACACAGCGTCTGAAAGTAACTGTCCCCAACCTACCCCTCGATCTCGCTGGCGAGCTGTACGTCCCTCAGCCCCACGCCGATCGCGCCCCGCGCCTGCTCGGCTTCGGAGCTGGTCACCGGATAGGCGCAATAATCGGCGGCGTAATAAGCGCTCGGCCGGTGGTTGCCGGACAGGCCGATGCCGCCGAACGGGGCGTTGGAGGGGGCGCCGTTGGTCGGCTTGTTCCAGTTGATCACGCCGGCGCGGACGTTGGCCCAGAAGCGGTCGTACATTTCCGGCGTCCCGCCGATCAGCGAGGCGGCGAGACCGTAGCGGGTCGCGTTGGCCTCGGCGATGGCGGCGTCGAAATCGGCGACCCGCACCAGCTGCAGGATCGGCCCGAACAGCTCCGCGTCGCTGCGCTGCGCGACCTCGGTCACGTCGATGATCGCGGGGGTCAGGAACGGCTTGTCGTCGTCCGGCCGGTCGAGCCGGCGCAGCGCGCGGCCGCCGCGGCCCATCAGCTCGAGGAACGCCTCCTGCAGCCCGTCCGCGGCCTCGTTGTCGATCACCGGCCCCATATAAGGCGCCGGGGTCGCATGGGGATGGTCGACGATCAGCCGCCCGGCGAGCTTCGAGACCGCCTCGACCAGCTCGTCCTGCTTGCCCTCCTCGACGATCAGCCGCCGCGCCGCCGTGCAGCGCTGGCCGGCCGACAGGAAGGCCGACTGGACGACCAAAGCCGCCGCCGCCGCCACGTCGGGCGGGTTCCAGACGACGAGCGGGTTGTTGCCGCCCATCTCGAGCGCGAGGATGCGCTGCGGAGTCTCGGCGAAGGCGCGGTGGAGCGCGAGCCCGGCGCGGGCCGAGCCGGTGAACAGCAGCCCGTCCAGCCCCTGGTGCGCCGCCAGCGCCCGCCCCGTGTCCGGCCCGCCCTGGACGACGCGCACCACGTCCTCCGGCACCCCCGCCTCATGGTAGAGCGAGACCAGAAATTCGCCGACCGCCGGAGTCTTCTCGCTGGGCTTGAGCAGCACCGCATTGCCCGCGATCAGCGCCGGCACGATGTGCCCGTTCGGCAGATGGGCCGGGAAATTGTACGGCCCCAGCACGGCGAGCACGCCGTGCGGCTTGTGGCGGACCGCGACGCGGGCGCCGAGCGCGCCCTCGAGCCGCCGCTGCGAGGTCCGCTCCGAATAAGCCGAGACCGAGATGTCGACCTTGCCCATCACCGCGTCGACCTCGGTCGCCGCCTCCCACAAGGGCTTGCCGGTCTCGCGCGCGATCAAATCGGCGAATTCGTCCTTCTTGGCCCGCGCCGCATTGGCGAAGCGGCGCAGGGTCTCGATCCGGACCGACAGGGGCCTGGCCGCCCATCCGGCCCAGGCCGCCCGCGCCCGCGCCACCTCGGCATCGACGTCGCCATGGTCGCCGCGCCAGAGCGGGGCGCCGGTCGCCGGCTCGAATGAAGTCAAGGAAGTCATGGCCGGCGAACCACCATGTTTGGCGGCAAGGGTCAAGCGCGCCGGTGCGCCTCGCCCATCCGCCGCACGGCCGCGATCTTCGCCTCGAACGGCGACCAGTCGTCGGCCGCCTCGATCGCGCTCCAGATCGCCTCGACCTCGTCGATATGCATCGAGCAGGGCGCGGCGTCGGACCAATAATCGTGGTCGAGCGCGCCGGGCTGCGGCGGATATTCGGCGAGCATCGCGCCGACCGCGGCGAAGCCCTCGGTTGCATAGGCCTCGTCGGCCGGCGACGCCCCGCGGCGGCGCCCGCCGCGCCAGTCGAAGAAAAAGCGGTCGATTTCCACATTCTTTTCCGCCAGCGCACTCTCGATCGCCGCGACCAGAGCGAGGTCGCGCTCGGTCTCCATCGGCGCCACGCCGAGCCGCGCGCAGATCGCGCCGACCAGGGCCTGCTGGAACGCGGCCGGAAACCCGTCGAGCACCGGGCGCAGCGTCTCGATATCGGCGATCAGGGTCGACGCCCGCGCCAGCTGCAGCACGTCCCAGTGGATCGCCTCGGGCTGCCGTCCGAACGAATAAAGGCCGGCATGGTCGAAATAAGCGGCGGTGAAATGGCCGTCCCAGAAGGGCGCGAATCGCCACGGCCCGTAATCGAAGCTCTCGCCGGTGATCGCGATATTGTCCGAGTTGAGCACGCCGTGGACGAAGCCGGCCGCGATATATTCCGCCGCCAGCCGCGCGCCCTCGCGCACGACATTTCGCAGCAGCTCCACCGCTCCGTCATTGCGAGCGCAGCGAAGCAATCCAGCTTCGGCGTCCGGCGCAGCCCGGATCGCTTCGTCGCTTCTCTCCTCGCAATGACGGGAGCGGGGGTAATAATGGCGCAGGCAGTAATCGGTCAGCGCGGCCATCTCGTCCGGCAGGTCGAAATAAGCGAGCCGCTGGAAGGTCCCGATCCGGATGTGGCTGTGCTGGAGGCGGACCAGCACCGCGCTGCGCGTCGGCGACGGCTCGTCGCCCCGCTCCAGCGCCTCCCCCGTCTCGATCAGCGAGAAGCTCTTCGACGTCTCGACGCCGAGCGCCTCCAGCATCTCGGTCGCCAGCACTTCGCGCACCCCGCCCTTCAGCGTCAGCCGGCCGTCGCCGAAGCGGCTGTAGGGCGTCCGGCCGGATCCCTTGGTGCCGAGGTCGAGCAGCCGCCCCGCCCCGTCGCGCAGCTGCGCGAACAGGAAGCCGCGGCCGTCGCCGATCTCGGGATTGTACACCCGGAACTGGTGGCCGTGATAACGCAGCGCCAGCGCCCGCTCGAGCGTCTCGGGGAGCGGCCGGAAGCGGCCGAAATGCGCGATCCATTCCTCGTCCGAAAGCCCCTCGAGCCCCACCGCCGGCGCCCAGCGGGCGTTGCGGAAGCGGAGCAGCGCCTGCGGGAAATCGGCGGCCTCGACGGAATCGTAGAAAGCGTCCCCGAGCTCGAGGATCGCCCGTTCTGGCGCGTAAGGCGAAGCAAGCGGAAGCTGCGGCATCCACGCCGAAGCGCTCCGGGCCTCCGGCTGTTCCGCGCGCCTTCGAAAACACGCTTCGTCGGCGCCAGGCAACGGCTCGTCCCAGATTTACACTGTAAATCGGGGCCGTTACGCGGCCGGGACATTCTCCCTGCATGATGAAACACACAGGCTTCACACCTCGCCGCGCCGCCGCCTTGTTGCTCACCGCCGCCGCGCTCCCGCTCACCCCCAGCCTCGCCCAGGAGGCGCAGGTCCCCGACCCGATCGTCGACGTCGCGCCGCCGCCCGCCATCCCGCAGCCGGTAGAGACGGCGCCCCCGGTCCAGACGCAGACCGCCGCCCCCGCGCCGGTGACGACGGCGCCCGAACCGGTCGCGGCGGCGCCGGCCGAGACGACGCCCGCCCCGCGCCGCACCGCGCGGACCGCGACCCGTACGCCGGCCCGCAGCGCCGCTCCCGCCCGCGCCGCTCCGGCCCGGGCGGCGACTCCGGCGCCGGCGGCCGCGGCCCCGGCCCCGGTTCCGGCCGGGACGCAGGCGCCCGCGCCTGCCGCCGAGGCGGTGCCGCCGCCGGTCGTCCTTCCGGCCGCTCCCGCCGCGGCGCCCGCCGAGCAGCAGCCGGGCGGAGGCTCGAGCCTGCTCTGGCTGGTGCTCGGCGCCCTCGCCCTCGGCGCGCTCGCCGCCTTCTTCCTGCTCCGCCGCCGCCGCAGCGCCGCCTATGACGAAGTCGACGACCGCGCGTTTGCGCCGGTCGCCGCCGTCCCGGTCGACGAGGCCGCGCCGGTCGATGCCGGCCGTCCCGAGCTCGACCTCGACCTGCGTCCGCGCCGCGCCGGGGTCTCCGGCGACGAGGCGGTCGTCGAGTTCGAGCTCGACGTCGCCAATCGCGGCTCGGCGGTCGCCCGCGACGTCCGCGTCTCGACCTGGATGGTCCCGGCCGGCTCCGCGACCGAGATGGAGCGCGCCCTGATCGCGCGGCCCGAAGGCGAAGCCGTCGCCGAGATCGAGGCCGGCTCGGGCGAATGCATGGCCCGCTCGGTGACGCTCGACACGCGCGGCGTCGAGGGCGACGCGGTGCTGCCGGTGGTGGTCGCCGAGGCCCGCTACACCCTCCCCGACGGCACCGAGGCCCGCACCTCCGCGACCTACGCCGTCGGCGTCCCCGACGGCGAGGAGCTGGCCCATTTCGCGATCGACAACCCGTCCGGCCTCCACGACGAAGTGGTCGCGAGGGAGCTCGGCGAGACCGAGCGGGCCTGAGCCGGGCGCGGCGCTCCGCTCCCGGAACCGGAGCGCCGCTTCATCCGACCGGCTCGAGCTCGCCGGCGCCTGGGCTTTCGAGATGCGGACGAATCGCTACTCGGACTGCGCTTTTCGGC
>JAXDPC010000022.1:0-3023 GCA_034668525.1 Sphingomonadales bacterium | reverse complement strand
CCTCGGATCGTCTCTATTTCGAGCCGCTGACCGTCGAGGACGTGCTCGAGATCCTCCATGTCGAGGCGTCGCGCGGCGAGCAGGCGGGCGTCAACGTCCAGTTCGGCGGACAGACGCCGCTGAAGCTCGCCGCCGCGCTCGAGAAGGAGGGGATCCCGATCCTCGGCACCTCGCCCGACGCCATCGACCTCGCCGAGGATCGCGAGCGCTTCGCCGCGCTGGTCCGCAAGCTCGGTCTGAGGCAGCCCGAGAACGGCATCGCCCGCTCGCGCGAGGAGGCGATCGCGGTCGCCGAGAGGATCGGCTACCCGGTGCTGACCCGGCCGAGCTACGTCCTCGGCGGCCGCGCGATGGAGATCGTCGACGGCCCGGCGCAGCTGGACGACTATATCGTCACCGCCGTCCAGGTGTCCGGCGACAGCCCCGTGCTGATCGACCAATATCTGCGCGATGCGATCGAAGTCGACGTCGACGCGATCTGCGACGGGCAGGATGTCTGCATCGCCGGCGTGATGCAGCATATCGAGGAAGCGGGCGTCCACAGCGGCGACAGCGCCTGCTCCCTCCCGCCCTACAGCCTTTCGCCCGACGTGATCGCAGAGATAGAAAAACAGACGCGGGCGCTGGCGCTCGCGCTCGGCGTCGTCGGGCTGATGAACGTCCAGTTCGCGGTCAAGGACGGGCTCGTCTACCTGATCGAGGTGAATCCCCGCGCCAGCCGCACCATCCCCTTCGTCGCCAAGGCGATCGGAACGCCGATCGCGAAGATCGCGGCGCGGGTGATGGCGGGCGAACCCCTGATCGAGTTCCTGCCGATCCACCGCGACATCGCCCATGTCGCCGTGAAGGAAGCGGTCTTCCCCTTCGCGCGCTTCCCCGGCGTCGATCCTGTGCTCTCCCCGGAAATGAAGTCCACGGGCGAAGTCATGGGAATCGCTGATGATTTCGAGATCGCATTCCTGAAGTCCCAGCAGGGCAGCGGAATCGAGCTGCCCGCGGGCGGCACCGTCTTCGTCTCGGTCAAGGACAGCGACAAGCCGGTCATCATCCCCGCCGTGCGCGCGATCATCGAGCTCGGCTTCAAGGTGACCGCCACCGCCGGCACCGCCGCCTTCCTCGCCGGCGAAGGCCTCGAGGTCGAGCGGGTCAACAAGGTCGCGCAGGGCCGGCCGCACATCGTCGACCGGATCAAGGACGGCGAGATCGCGATGATCTTCAACACCACCGAGGGCTGGCAGAGCCACAAGGATTCGGCGTCGATCCGCGCCTCGGCGCTGATGTCGCGTGTCCCCTATTTCACCACCGCGGCGGCGAGCGCGGCAGTGGTGCGGGCGATCGGCGCGGCGAGGGAGCGCAACCTTGAAGTTCGCTCGCTGCAGGACTATTATTCCGTTTCGAGAGCGTAACCCCTACAATCTGCTCCAAGGCGGGCTGTCTTCCGGGAGGAGGCGGCCCCGAACGGGTATATGAAAGGCTGAAGAGAGATGGCGACCGTCGACAAGATGCCGATGCTGGCCGAAGGCTATGAGAAGCTGCAGCAGGACGTGCGGCATCTGAAGACCGTCGAGCGTCCGTCGATCATCGACGCGATCGAGGAGGCGCGCGGCCATGGCGACCTTTCCGAGAACGCCGAATATCATGCCGCCAAGGAGCGCCAGGGCCAGGTCGAGGCGCAGATCGCCGATATCGAGGACCGTCTCTCCCGCGCCCAGGTCATCGATCCGACGACGCTCAGCGGCGACAAGGTCGTGTTCGGCGCCACGGTCCATCTGCTCGACGAGAACGACAAGAAGGTGAAATACCAGATCGTCGGCGAGACCGAGGCGGATGCGCGGATCGGCCGGATCAGCTACAATTCGCCGCTCGGCCGCGCCCTGATCGGCCGCAACGTCGGCGACGAGGTCGAATTCTCGGCGCCTTCGGGCGACAAATATTACGAGATCGAGAAGATCGAATTCCTCTGAGGCTCGCAGCTGTGCGGCCTCCGGAGAGCTGGCGCACGGCGAGGGCGACGCTCGCCATCGCCGCCGCGACCGCCGTCGCCTTCCTGCTCGCCGACATGGCCGGCCTCCAGATGCGCGCGGCGAGCTGGGCTGGTTTCCTCCCCTATCGCTTCAGCTTCGACGGTTACGGCCCCGGCGCGCCCCTGTGGCTGACGCCGCTCACCGCGACGCTGGTCCATGTCGGCTGGATCCATCTGCTGTTCAACCTGCTGTTCCTGCTCTTTTGCGGCCGCGCGGTCGAAGGGGTCCTCGGGCCCGTCGCCATCGTCCTGCTCTACGTCATCGGCGCTTATGCCGCCGCGGCGGGACAATTCGTGATCGATCCGCACAGCACCGCTCCGATGATCGGCGCGAGCGGCGCGATCTCGGCCGTGCTCGGCGCCTATGCGATGCTGTTCGGCCGCAACAAGGTCAAAGTGAAGAGTCCGGCGCTGGCGCTCTGGCTGAACGCCTTGTGGCTGATGGCGGCGTGGATCGGGCTGCAGCTGGTGCTCGGCATCGTCTCGACGCGCTTCAACGTCGGCGTCGCGATCGGCGCGCATATCGGCGGTTTCATCGCCGGAATCGCCCTGGCGCGGCCCCTGCTGCTGTTCCGCTACCGCAAGGCCTAGTTCCTCCCCATGCGCAGCACGGGGAGGGGGACCCGGCGATGCCTGGGGTAACGGGCGCAGGCTTGAGCCGTCCGGCACCGAATTCCCAGCGGCGCGCCTGTTACCCCTCCACCACCCTTCGGGCGGTCCCCCTCCCCGCCGCTTCGCGGCAGGGAGGAACTAGGTTCCCATCTCCGGCTCGAGCAGGCGGTGGAGGTGGACGACGACATATTTCATCTCGGCATCGTCGACCGTGCGCTGGGCGCTGCCCCGCCAGGCATCGAGCGCGCTCGCATAATCCGGATAAAGGCCGACGACATCGATCGTCGCGAGGTCGAAATCGAGGCCCTGCGGGTCCTTGACCCGGCCCCCGAACACGAGGTGGAGCTTGCTCATAAGCGCGGCTTTAGACGGGTTCCAAGCGGGTGCA
>JAXDPC010000021.1:0-11927 GCA_034668525.1 Sphingomonadales bacterium | reverse complement strand
GAATTTTGCTGGCGGCGGGCGCAACCATGCCCGCGGCGGCGTGGGCCCGGCCCAACGACGGCGAGGTGCGGATCCAGAATCCGGATCGCGCGCCGCAGCGTGCCCAGCGCGTCGAGCAGCGCCAGGAAGTGCGCCAGCAGCGTCAGGAGACGCGTCAGCAGGTGCGCCAGGACGCCGGCCGTCCCCGCATCCAGCAGCCTCAGGACGCGGCTCAGCCTCCCGTAGCGGCGCAGCGCCGCGGCGGCTGGAGCGGCCAGCAGGGCCAGGGCGGCCAGAACGGCCGCGGCTGGAACGGCCGCGGCGGAGACCAGAGCGGCGGCAGCCAGAGCGGCCGCGGCTGGAACCGCGACCGCACGCCCTACACGCCGGGCGTCGAATGGCAGGGCGATCCCAACGATCCGCGCATGGAGCGCTACCGCCGCCATTATGAGGAGCTCGAGCGCCGCAACCAGCGCGACTATCAGCGCGACCAGCGCCGCGACGATCGCGGCGGCAACTGGAACCGCGACAACGACCGCCGCGGCGACTGGAACGGCAATCGCCGCTGGGACCGCAACGGCTGGCGCAACGACCGCCGCTACGACTGGCAGGGCTGGCGCAACTCCAACCGCTACATCTACCGCAACCCGGGCTATTACGCGCCCTATCGCAACTACCGCTATTCGCGGCTGTCGATCGGCATCGTCCTCGACCGGCTGTTCTGGGGCCAGAATTACTGGATCGGCGATCCCTGGCAGTATCGCCTGCCCGATCCGGGCCCCGGCTTCGCCTGGGTGCGCTATTATGACGACGTGCTGCTGATCGACACCTACAGCGGCGAAGTCGTCGACGTCATCTACGACTTCTTCTGGTAGGCCGAGGCCCGCCGAAGACAGGGGCCCGGATCTCCTCGCGGAGGTCCGGGCTTTTGTCTTGCAAGAAAGCCGCCGGCTGTCGCATGGCTTGGCAGCCGATGCTCGCCCGCTTCCTCCTCCTGCTCCTTTCCCTGCTCGCGGTGCCGGCCGCGGCGGAAACGGTCGTGATCCACGCCGGACGGCTGATCGCGGACGCTTCGCAGCGCCCGCGCGGACCCTCGACGATCACCGTCGTCGACGGCCGCATCCAGAGCGTCGCCGACGGCCTCCTTCCCGCCCCCGCCGGCGCGCGGCTCGTCGACCTCTCCGGCCGCACCGTCCTTCCGGGCCTGATCGACACCCATGTCCACCTCGCCGGCGATCCCGGCGGCGACTTCTGGCGCGAGGCGGTCGAGCCGGACGAATATTGGACCCTGATCGGGGTGCGCAACGCCCGCACCACCGTCCGCGCCGGCTTCACCACCGTGCGCGACCTCGGCTCGCCGCCGCGGGTCGGCTTCGTCCTCGCCCGCGGCACCGCCGAAGGGCTGATCGTCGGCCCCCGCATCGTCGCTTCGGGGCCGGCCATCTCGATCATCGGCGGCCACGGCGACGTCAACGGCTTCCGCCCGGAGGTGAACGAGGCGCTCTCCGCCCGCAACACCTGCACCGGCCCGCAGGAATGCGCGGCGCGGGTCCGCCAGCTGGCGCAGGCCGGAGCGCAGGTGATCAAGTTCACCGCCACCGGCGGCGTGCTCTCGCAGCAGGCCCGCGGGCTCGAAGCGCATTTCACCGACGAGGAGATGCGCGCCATCGTCGTCACCGCCCATTCGCTCGGCCTGCGCGTCGCCGCCCACGCCCACGGCGCCCGCGGCATCGAGGCGGCGGCCCGCGCCGGCGTCGATTCGATCGAGCACGGCACTTTCGCCGACGCGGCCGCCCTCCAGGCCATGCGCGCGTCGAACAGCGTCCTAGTGCCGACGATGATGGCGCTGGTCGGGGTCCGCGAAGGGCTCGGCCGCGGCATCTACACGCCCACCGTCGAAGCCAAGATCCGCGAGACCGCCGAGCATCTCGGCCGTGCCGCGCGCGCCGCCCGCGCCGCCGGCGTCCCGATCGTGTTCGGCACCGACGCCGGGGTGTTCGCGCACGGCCGCAACGCCGAGGAGTTCCGGATGATGGTCGAGATCGTCGGCATGACCCCGGCCGAGGCGATCGCCGCCGCGACCACCGGCGCCGCGCGGCTGCTCGGGCTCGAGGAGGAGATCGGCCGGATCGCGCCGGGCCTGTCGGCCGACATCATCGCCGTCGACGGCGACCCGCTCGCGGACGTCCGCCGGCTCGAGCATGTCGGCTTCGTGATGGTGCGCGGGAGAATCGTGGAGTGAGCGAGGCCGTATGACGATGGGTCCCGATCCTTATCGCGCCGCCGTCGGCGACTTCGTCCGCAACCGGCTGGCGCGGACGTCCAACGCGTTCAGGCTGCCGGTGCGCGAGGCGGACATGTTCGTCGTCCGCGACTTCCTGAGCAGCGAGGAATGCGCCGGGCTGATCGCGCTGATCGAATCGAACCGGGTGCCGTCCGGCATCCTCGGCGACGAGCACATCCCGGGCTTCCGGACCAGCGACAGCAGCAACTTCGACCGCAACCATCCGCTGGTCCTCTCGGCGGACATGAAGATCAACGCCCTGCTCGGCCTCCAGCCCGAGCATGGCGAGACGTCGCAGGGCCAGCGCTACGACATCGGCCAGGAATTCAAGGCGCACCACGATTTCTTCTACACCGACCAGGGCTATTACCGCGCCGAAGCACAGGCCGGCGGGCAGCGCACCTGGACGGCGATGGTCTTCCTCAACGAGGTCGAGGGCGGCGGCCAGACCTTTTTCCCGGAGGTCAACATCCGGATCACGCCGCGTCCCGGCAACCTCCTCGCCTGGAACAATATGGACCAGACCGGCGCCCCGAACCGCTACACCCTCCACCAGGGCTGCCCGGTCACCGCCGGCGTCAAATACATCATCACCAAATGGTATCGCGAGCGTCCCTGGGGCGTCGCTCCCGGCGCCACCGAAATCGAAGTCCGCGCGGCCCGGCGCGGCTGACCGCCGACGGTGCGGCGCGGATAGCGGAGTGAGAAAGCGTTTATGACCATGGGCCCGGATCCCTATCGCGCCACAGTGGGGGATTTCGTCCGCAACCGGCTGTCGGGCACGCCCAACGTCTTCAGGCTGCCGGTGCGCGAGGCGGACTTGTTCGTCGCCCGCAATTTCCTCAGGCCCGACGAATGCCGCGCGCTGATCGAGCTGATCGAGTCCAACCGGGTTCCGTCGGGGCTCCTCCCCGATGAGTACATGCCTGGCTTCCGGACCAGCGACAGCAGCGATTTCGACCGCGCCCATCCCCTGGTCGCCTCGGTCGACGGGAAGATCAATGCGCTCCTCGGCATCCAGCCGGAGCATGGCGAGACCTCGCAAGGTCAGCGCTACGACGTCGGCCAGGAGTTCAAGGCGCACCACGATTTCTTCAACGCGCAGGGGAGCTATTACCGCGAACAGACCGCGAGCGGGGGCCAGCGCACCTGGACCGCGATGGTCTTCCTCAACGACGTCGAAGGGGGCGGGCAGACATTCTTCCCGGAGGTCAACCTGCGGATCACGCCGCGCGCGGGCAATCTCCTGGCCTGGAACAACATGGACCGTCGCGGGGCGCCGAACCGTTATACGCTTCACCAGGGCTGCCCGGTCACCGCAGGCCTCAAATATGTCATCACCAAATGGTATCGCGAACGCCCACGGACGGGCTAGGCCGCCGTACCAAGCAGTTGAGGCCGACGCCCCCCATAGCCTTGAAATAGAGGACATTCATGACATCCAGGAATACGCTGCTCGCCGCCGCATCCGTCTGCGCGCTGACGCTCGCCGCCTGCGCGACGCGCGAAGCTCCGGCACCGGCGTCGGCCGCCGTCGCAGCTCCGGCTGCCGCGCCGGCGGAGCCGGGGCAATCCGCCGCGGAGCGGCTGCGCGCCTTGTTCGCCCGCAGCGACGAGGATCTGCTCCGCCGCGCCCCCCTGGTCGCGCTCTACCGGGGCGACCTGCGCTATGCCGACCGCTACGGCGACTATCTCAGCGACGAATATTATGACCGCGAGCGCGCCGCGCAGCAGGCCGAGCTCGCCGCGCTGGAGGCGATCGACCGCAGCGCGCTGAGCCCGACCGACCGGCTCGCTTACGACGTCTTCCGGCGCGACAAGCAGATGGCGCTGCGCGGCCTCGCGCCCGAGATGCTGCCCCTGACCGCGGTGCGGCCGATCGACCATTTCTTCGGCTTCCACACGGCCTTCGCCGACCTCTCGTCGGGGCGCGGCGCCGCGCCGTTCCGCACGGTCGAGGATTATGAGAACAACCTGCGCCGCTTCCCCGGCTTCGTGAGCCAGATCGACCTCGCCATCGAGCGCTTCCGCCAGGGGATGGCGAGCGGAGTCACCCAGCCGCGCCTGGTGGTCGGCAACATGATCGGCCAGCTCGACACCTTGCTCGAGCAGGGCGTCGAGGGCTCGACCTTCTATCTGCCCGTGCAGACCTTCCCCGACACCGTGCCCGAAGGCGAGCGCGAGCGGCTGCGCGCCGCCTATCGCGAGGCGATCACCGGCCAGCTCCGCCCCGCCTTCACCCGGCTGCGCGACTTCCTGCGCACCGATTATCTCCCCCGCGCCCGCGAGAGCGTCGGCCTCTCGCAAATGCCGGGCGGCGAGCGGCTCTACGCCTATCTGATCGAGGATTCGACGACGCTGCCGCTGAGCGCCGCCGAGGTGCACGCGCTCGGCCTCAGCGAAGTCGCCCGCATCCGCGGCGAAATGGACGCGGTGCGGCGGCAGGTCGGCTTCGGCGGCGACCTCCAGGCCTTCTTCGAGCATATCCGCACCGATCCGCGCTTCAAGCCCGCCTCGGCCGATGCGCTCGCCCAGGGCTATCGCGACATCGGCGCGCGCGTCGAAGCGGCCGTGCCGCGCCTGTTCCGGACGATTCCCCGCACCCCGCTCGAGATCCGGCCCGTCCCCGCCTTCCTCGAGCGCAACCAGGCCGGCGCTTACTACCAGCAGGGCACGCCCGACGGCTCGCGCCCCGGCGTCTTCTACTTCAACACCTACGACCTGCCCTCGCGCACCACGCCGGGCATGGAGACGCTCTACCTGCACGAAGCGGTGCCGGGGCATCATTTCCAGATCAGCCTCGCCCAGGAGAATGAGGCGCTGCCGAACTTCATGCGCTTCGGCGGCAACACCGCGTTCGTGGAGGGCTGGGCGCTCTACGCCGAGTCGCTCGGGCCGGAGCTCGGCCTGTTCTCCGATCCCTATCAGCGCTACGGCCATCTCGACGACGAGATGCTGCGCGCGATGCGCCTCGTCGTCGACACCGGCATCCACGCCATGGGCTGGGGCCGCGACCAGGCGATCCAATACATGCTCTCGAACAGCGCCATGGGCCGCACCGACGCCACTGCCGAGGTCGAGCGCTACATCGCCATCCCCGGCCAGGCGCTTGCCTACAAGGTCGGCCAGCTCAAGATTCGCGAGCTCCGCACCCGCGCCGAGCGCGCCCTCGGCTCGCGCTTCGACCTCCGCGAGTTCCACGAGCAGGTGCTCGCCACCGGCGCGCTCCCGCTGACCGTGCTCGAGCGCAAGATCGACGACTGGATCGCCGGCCGGCGCGCGGGCTGAGGTGGGAATCAGTCCGCGCAGTCGCGTTCGTCCAGCCAGACCGAAGGCAGGTTCTTGATCTCGGCGCGGACGATGCTGGTTTCGTATCGGCGCACCGCCGGATCCTGCGCGAAATAGCGATCGGCGAAGGCGTTGAACCGCGCCATGTCCCGCGTCACGACCAGGAGGAGCAGGTCGACCGGACCGGCGATGCTGAGCAACAGCTGCACCTCCGGCGCTGCCCTCAGCCGGGCGCGGAGGGAGGCGATGCCTTTCTCTTCGGCATGCTCGTGAACCTGTACCTGGACGACGGCGCGCAAGCGATCGGCGGTGAGCTCCGGCGCCAGGATCGCCGCATCGCCCGCGATCAGCCCGTCGCGGCGATAGCCCCGTACGCGCCTCGCTATCGCGGAGGGCGAGAGCGCGACCTCGCGCGCGAGGGTTTCCGCCGTGGCGAGGTTGTCCGCCTGGAGCAGGTTGAGCAGACTGACGTCGAAGCGATCGAGCACGCGCGGCATTTCCACAACCATCGACGCCAAATTCTGGCACCATAAGGCGCGTAACAGCCCGGACAAGGCGCTGCATTCGCCTTAAACTGGCTTCCCTAGGCTTTTCAGCTTCTTGGGGAAGTGAGTATGTCGAAGATGCGGACCGCGATCGCGGCGCTCTTGGTTGCTGCCGCCGGCAGCGCCGTCGCGCCGGCCCAGCCCGCGCCTGCTCCGGGCGCTCCGCAAGCGCCGCCCGACGTCGCGATCGCCCGCGACGAGGCGCGCGCGGTCGCGCTCGACCTGGCTGCGCGCCTTGCCGAGAGCTATGTCTTTCCCGACGTCGCCGAACGCTATGCGGCGATGCTCCGCGGGAACGTCGAGCGCGGCGCCTATGACGGCTTCACCTCCGGCCGCGCCCTCGCCGACGGGCTGACGGCCGACCTGCGCGCCGTCTCTCCCGACAACCATCTGCGCGTCGGCTTGCGGCAGCCGGGCGCCGGCCCGAACCCGGCCGGCGCAGGACCGGCACCGGCCGGCGCGCGTCCGCGCCGTCCGTTCGCGCCCATCGAGGAGACGCGCTGGCTCGCGCCCGGCATCGCCTATATCCGCTTCAACATGTTTCCGGGCGACCCGGAGACGGTGGCGGCAGTCGAGCGCTTCATGATCGAGCATGCCGAGGCGCACACGCTGATCATCGACGCCCGCACCCATAGCGGCGGGGGCCTCGCGGAGATGGACGCGATGTTCCCTTATCTGTTCGCCCGTCCGACCGTCCTGGTGGCCTCGGACACGCGCGCATCGGCCGAGGAGGAGATGAGCGACGGCGCAGACGACCTGCATCTCCGCCGCGTTTCGGCGGCCGGAGCGGTCGTGCGCCACGAGCATTATGTGGAGCCCCACCCGACCGAACATCGGCTGCAGGATGCGGCCGTGTTCGTGCTCACTTCCGGAGCCACCGTCTCGGCCGGGGAGCATTTGACGCTCGCGCTGAAGCGCACGGGCCGCGCCACCATCGTGGGCGAACCGACCGCCGGTGCCGGCCATTATGGCAGCGTACGTCCGATCGGAGAGCGGTTTACCGCCTTCATCCCGATCGGCCGGACCTTCGACCCCGACACCGGCGACGGCTGGGAGGGCGACGGGGTCGCTCCCGACGTTGCCGTTCCGGCCGCCGCCGCTCTGGCGGAGGCGCTGGTCCGCACAGGCCTCGCACGCCCCGAGGCGGATCGCATCGCCGCGGGCGTCACGCCGTCGCGATCGATGGAGCGCCGCCAGGCGCGTCCGGCAAGCTAGGGACCGCTCAGCGCTTCGGCGATCAGGCGGCGGCTGTTGTCGATGCCGTAGAGGGCGATGAAGCTGCCCATGCGCGGGCCCTGGCTGGTGCCGAGCAGGGTCTCGTAGAGGGCGCGGAACCAGTCGCGCAGCGGCTCGAAGCCGTGCGCCTTGCCAACCTCGTAGACTTCATACTGCATCGCCTCCGCGTCCGCGCCGTGCGGCAGCGCTGCGAGGCGAGCGTCGAGGTCGCGCAGCGCCTCGGCCTCCTTCGCGTCCGGCGCCCGCCGCCGCAGCGACCCTGCGACGAAGTCCCGGAAATAAGCGAGGGCGTGGCCGATCAAAGCGTCGAGCTCCGGATGCGTGTCCGGCGACGCTCCGGGCGCGTAGCGGCGGACGAAGCCCCAGAGAAGGTCCTTGTCGTCGGTGGAGGAGACCGCGACCAGGTTGAGCAGCAGCGCGAAGGTCAGCGGCATCCGCGCCTCCGGCACCTCCCCGGCATGGACGTGGTGCACCGGATTGCCGAGCCTCTTGTCCCATTCCTGCTGGGGGTAAGCGGCGAGGAACTGGTAATATTCGTCGACCGCCTTGGGGATGATGCCGAAGCTCAGCTGCTTCGCCTTCTTCGGCTCGCGGTAGATGTAGAAGCCGAGGCTCTCGCGCGGCGCGTAAGCGAGCCATTCGTCGATGGTGACGCCGTTGCCGCGGGTCTTCGAGATCTTCTCGCCATTCTCGTCGAGGAACAGCTCGTAGTTGAAGCCCTCGGGCGGCCGGGCGCCGAGGATGCGGACGATCTTCGAGCTCTGGATCACCGAGTCGATCAGGTCCTTGCCGGCCATCTCATAGTCGACTCCGAGCGCGTACCATCTGAGCGCCCAGTCGACCTTCCACTGCAGCTTGGCGCCGCCGGCGAGGATCGACTGCTCGACGGTATCGCCTGTGTCGGGCTCGACGTAGCGGACCAGCCCGGCTTCGGCGTCGACGACCTCGACCGGGACCTGCAGCACCTTGCCCGAGACCGGGCTGACCGGAAGCACGGGCGAATAGGTCCGCCGCCGCTCCTCGCGCAAAGTCGGCAGCATCACCTCCATGACCGCATCGTATTTGCGCAGGACCTGGCGCAGCGCCGCGTCGAAGCGGCCGGAGCCGTAGCAGTCGCTCGAGGCCAGGAACTCGTAGTCGAAGCCGAACCGGTCGAGGAATTGGCGGAGCAGATTGTTGTTGTGCGCGGCATAGCTCGCATGGCCGCAGCCGTAAGGGTCGGGGACGCGTGCGAGCGGCTGGTCGAGATGGTCGTGCATCATCTCCTGGTGCGGCACGCCGGGCGGGACCTTGCGCATTCCGTCCATGTCGTCGGAGAAAGCGATCAGCCGGCTCGGCCAGTCCGCCAGCTCCGAGAGCGCGTGCCGCACCATCAGCGTCCGCGCCACCTCCTGGAAGGTGCCGAGATGCGGCAGCCCGGAGGGGCCGTAGCCGGTCTCGAAGACGATCGCCTTGTCGCCCGGCCCGTCCGGATAGCGCTTCAAAAGCTTGCGCGCTTCCTCATAGGGCCACGCCTTCGATACGAGCGCTGCGGCGCGCAGCTCTTGGGGAATGGCGGGCATCCGGCGTCGGTAGAAAGGCCGCCGCGCCGGCGCAAGCCGCACGGTCCTCGGCACTCACGTCTCGGGCGGGATCTCCGCCGGGGCGCGTTGTTCCACCGGCGGCGGGTCGCGCAGCGACGCGCGCATCCAGCGCAGCAGCGGCGCTTCGATCGCCAGGTGGAAGGCGACCGACAGGCCGATGGTGAAGGCAACCGCGATTGAGCAGTAGAGCCAGCTGAGCGGCGGCGCAGCCCCCGGCAGCTGCAGCAATTGCCCCAGCACGATCGGGTGCAACAGATAGATCGCATAGGAGGCCGCGCCGACAAGAAGAACCGGCTTGCTGCGCACGGCGATGCCGCGCTGCTCGGCGACGACGAGGCCGAATATCACGGCCGCCGAAGGCAGGCCCCAGCCGACGACGCGCTGGAGGCTCTGATAATCGGCCGGATCATAGCTTGTCAGCAGCGGCGTCGCTGCGAGCAGTGCGATGCCGAGCCCGGCCATGGCGAGGCCGGCGGGCCCGCGTATCGCGCGCCCAGCCCGCAGCCGCTCGGTCAAGAGGAAGATGCCGACTCCAAGGCCGAACTCCAGCAGCAAGGGCCACGGCCCCAACGCGCGGGGCAGAGGCACGACGGCCAGGAGCAGCAGCAGGGCGAGGGCGACGAGCGGCGCAGGGCGCACGCCGAAACGGAGTGCGCTCCAATAGAGCAGGTAGAAGGCCAGTTCGTAGACGAGGGTCCAGGCGACGAAGATCAGCGCCGGTCTGCCTTCCGGCCCCGGCAGGTAGAACAGCGACTGGACCAGCCAGCCGGACGCGTCGGCAAGGCTGATGCTCTGCAGCGTGAACAGAGCCGCGATCAGAGTCGCGATCCAGTAAGCGGGCACGACCCGGATCAGCCGGTGCGCGAGGAAGTGGCGCGCGCTGCGCGTCGAACTGTGGGCGATGATGAACCCGCTCAGGACGAAGAAGATATCGACCCCCGCCGCCCCGACCTGGAAAGGCAGGTTCGTCGCGGGCATCAGGCCGAAGTGGAAGAGCATGACGCCGATCGCGGCGAGCGCTCGAACCGCCTGCAGGTTGACGAGCATCGCAGCGTCTCTCGGACCCCGCGGCGCTGCTCGCAGTCTGGGACTGGGCCGCAGCGGCTCGACCCTATTTTTCGACGGCGCCGCGCGATGCGGCGAAGGAGAGTTGCCGCTGCGCCAATGCCGCAACCGAACCGAGCTCGACGACCAGCACGGCCAACTGCCCCAGCGCGAACGCAAAGTCGTCGAAGACGACTCCCGCCAGAATCGCCAGCGTCATCGTCACGGCTCCGAGCAGCATCGCCGTCCCGGCGCCCCGAGACCAGTCGCGTTCGAGCATCAGCCAGGCGAGTCGGAGGCGCGCGCCCGCAAGCAGCACGATCAAGATCGCCAGCGGCGGCAAAGCGGCCCGGTTTCCCTCGCTGAGCAGCGGCTCGCGGTTGCCCAGGACCCAGGTCAGGCCGTCCAGCGCCCCACTGCCGAAATAGGAGTGAGGGAAGCCGTTCAGCACGCTCGACAGCAGCAGTGCCGCCGCCGGAATGACGAGCACGAAGGCCAAAGCGTGACTGGCGATCGCCAGGCGTCCCTCGTCGTGCGTCGGCAGTTCGCGCACGGCGGCCACGAAGCAGCCCAGCGCGAAACCGAGCGAACTGCCGTTCTCTTGCGCGGCGTAGAATTCAGCCTCCATCGCCTCCGCCCACTCGCGCCGCCGCTCGCCGAGGCAATGGACTGCCAGCGCCATCAGGCTGCGGGCAATGGCGGCGATCACAGGGGCGAAGCCTTAGCGCCCGCCCGCGGTTCAGGCTCGCTTGCCGACCGCGCCAGAGCAAGGCCAGCTGCGGTCAATCGATAGGCATGGCGGGCGGGTCGACCGGGACGCTCGGGCGGGCGCCATTCGGTCTCGACGAGCCCCTGGTCGCTCATCCGCATCAGGAGCGGATAAAGCGTACCCGACCCGAGGCCGGTCTCTTTCATCATGTCGTAGCCGTAGCGCCATTCGAGCGGCCGCATTGACAGCGTTCTCAAGAGCACGAGCATCTGCTCCGAGGGTCGACGGCGACGCATCACAGCTTAAGCAACATATGTCGACTTTAATGTCAAGCGCTAACCTAATCTCTGCGAGAGGTGTAAAATCATGCGGCGCGCCAATTCAGCTTGATCTTTTGTTTCGTTTATGTTCCTGGATGATAATGCCTCCAATCCTGCTTGTGCGTGCCGACTGTGCGGCGGCGAGGCTCGGCCGTCGGGCGCTCGCGCGTTGCGCAGCACCCGTTGGCCGGAAGTTGGCGCGATGGCGGGTGGCGTGTCGTGAACTTAGTCAACTTCCGTCGAGTCGATGACCGCCCTCCCTTACCCCGCGCTCCACGCCACCCATGGCGGGATCTGGACGGCGCTCGCCGACGCGTCGGTGCACGCGCTCGGGCGCGGCGAGGCCATCGCGCGGGCGGCCGAGACCCCGCTGATCATGTTGAACGCGCCTTTGGTCGGCCAAAGGCTCGGCTATCCCGAACTCTCCGGCCTCGACCTGCTCGAGCTGTTCGCCTTCGTTCATCCGGCGCGCTTCGCCGTGCCGACGCCGAGCGGGCTTGCCCATGCGCTGGGCCTGGAGCCGCCCACGGGCGACGCCGAAGCGGCGGCCTTCCTGCGCGAGGCGGCCGCGGCTCTGCTCGCGACGTTGGAGCGCGACTGGCCCGAGCGGCAGGGGGCCTGGGCTTCGGCGCAATCGCTCTACCGCCTCCGCTGGCCCTGGACGCCGGCGGTGGCGGAACGTCTGAAGCGTCCCGAGCGCGACGAGCCCTGGCTGTTCTCGCGCCTGCCCGAATGGGCGGAGGCGCCGCAGCGCCCGCAGCCGAAGACGGTGCGCGTCGCAAAGGACGAGGCCTTGGAGCGCCTCGCGGGCCTGGTCGGCGAGGGCGCCGAGCCGCGCCAAGGCCAGCGCGATTATTGCGGCCGCGTCGCCGCCGGCTTCGCGCCCCGCCGGGCGGAGGGCGAGCCGAACCTGATCTTGGCGGAAGCCGGCACCGGCAT
>JAXDPC010000020.1:0-6578 GCA_034668525.1 Sphingomonadales bacterium | reverse complement strand
GACGTCGCCGAGGCCGCCCTGGCCGCCGGCGTCGACCTGGGGCACGCCGGAGACGTCGAGCACGCGGCCGTCCCCGGTGCGCAGCTTGAGCCGGCCGCCGCGCTCGGTGACGAGCAAGGTGCCGTTGGGCAGGAAGGCCATCGCCCAGGGCTGGTCGAACCGGCCGAGAACCTCGATGCGGAACGGGCGGCCGTCCGCGGGCCTCCCCGGCGCAGCGGCGGCGTTGGAATCGGCGGTGCCGATACCGTCGCCCCCGGTGCAGGCGGTGAGAAGGACGAGGGCGGGAAAGGCGAACAGGCGCATGGCTGTGCTCCGCTGCTGGGTCGCGTGCCCATAGGCGCCCGAACGCGCGACGGCAAAGGGGCAAGTCCGCTCCGGGACGTTCTGATGAAAGCAAAAACCTTGTTCTTGCGCAGGTTTACGGATCGGAAGGATTCGCGCCCCTACCCTCCGGCGGCAAACAAGGGAGGGGTGCATGGTTTCCTATTATCGTTCCGGCTCGGAGCTCGCGGTCAATAATTTCGTCGCGTCCAACCAGACGGTCCCGAGCGTGACCTATCTTCCCGGCGGCGGCTTCGTGATCACCTGGGAGACGTCGGATTCCTCGCAGGACGGAAGCAGCGGGGCGATCAAGGGCCAGGTCTTCGACGCCGCCGGCGCCAAGGTCGGCGCGGAATTCCGGGTCAACACGCAGGCAATCTCGAACCAGTATAATGCCGAAGTGACGGCATTGGCGAACGGCACGTTCGTCGTCAGCTGGGTCGATTCCAACACGGCGCAGGACGGAAGCTCGAGCGCGATCAAGGCCCAGCTGTTCAGCGCGACGGGCGCGAAGATCGGAGCGGAAATGCTGGTCAACACGGTCGCCGCGGGAGCCCAGCTCAGCCCGGAGGTCGCGGGCCTCGCCGGGGGCGGCTTCGTCATCAGCTGGTCCGACGCCAATGTCGGCGTCACCAACGTCAAAGCGCAGATCTTCAGCGCCGCCGGGGCCAAGGTCGGAACCGAGTTCCTGGTCAACAACCTGACCGCCGCGGTCCAGGACCGAAGCGACGTCGCCGCCTTCGCCGGCGGCGGCTTCGTCGTCACCTGGAGAACCACCGATTCGAGCCAGGACGGCAGCGGCGATGCGATCAAGGCGCGGCTGTTCGCCGCCAACGGCACGCCTCTGGGCAACGAATTCCTGGTCAACAGCCAGGCCGCCGCCTTCCAGTTCGATCCGGTCGTGGCGGTGCTCGTCAACGGCAATTTCGCGATCAGCTGGCTGACGGCGGACGCGGCTCAGGACGGCAGCGGCATGGCGGTCAAGGCCCAAATCTTCGACCCAGCCGGCGCGAAGATCGGCGCCGAGTTCCTGGTCAACACCCAGGCGAGCAACAATCAGGACCGCGCCGCCATCACCAGTCTCTCCAGCGGCGGGTTCATGATGGCCTGGGCGAGCTTCGACACCCTCCAGGACGGCAGCGGCGCTGCGGTCAAGGCGCAGGTCTTCGACGACGCCGGCGGCAAGGTCGGCGCCGAGTTCCAGATCAATACGCTCGCCAGCGGCAACCAGTCGCTGCCGCAACTGGCGGCGATGGCGGACGGCCGCGTGGTCGCGACCTGGTCGAGCGACAGCGGCGACGGCAGCGGCATGGCGGTCCGCGCGCAGATCCTCGCGCCCAATCCCGCTCCGGTCATCGTCTCGGACGGCGGCGGCAGCACGGCGGCTGTGTCGGTGAACGAGGGCCAGACGGCGGTCTCCACCGTCGCTGCTACCGATCAGGGCGGTCCGGCGGCAGTGCAGTATTCGATCTCCGGCGGCGCCGATGCCGCGCTCTTCCAGATCGACGGCGCGACCGGCGCGCTGGCCTTCGCGGCGGCGCCGGATTTCGAGACGCCCGCGGACGCCGACGTGGACAATGTCTACGAGGTCGTGGTCAGCGCTTGGGATGGCGAACTCGCCGACACCCAGGCGATCCTCGTCACCGTCGACGATGTCGAGGAGGGGGGCGGTGAGGGCTTCGGCGCGGTGGACGGCGGCGCGTTCGCGAGCGGTTCCGCGGTCGGCGACTATTCGATGCAACCCTACGAGACGCTCCCGCCCACCGCCTCCGAGTTCGGTTGAGCCGGAAAAGGGGGGCGCGGCGCGGCGCCCTGCATCCTTCTCACCCGGCGCTGGTTGTCGGCTCGGAACGTCCCTTTCGGAGCGGCGATGATGAAGCTGGCGCAGCATGCCGGCGCGGTGTGGAAGCGGCTGCGCCGGGTCGAGAGCTCGGTGCTGCTCGCCTTCATGGCAGTGGCGGTGTTCGGCCTCGTCTTCCTGCGCGTCGCCTCGGAGATGGCGGAGGGCGACACGATGTCGGCCGACCGATTCGTGATCCGGGCCCTGCGCGATCCCGCCGATCCGGCGCTGTCCCTGGGCCCGCAATGGCTTCGCAGTGCGATGATCGACTTCACCGCGCTCGGCGGGCCGCCGGTGCTGACCCTGCTGACCGTCTTCGCCGTCGGTTACCTGCTCGCGGTCCGCCGGGCCGCCACCGCCGTGTTCGTTGCGGTCTCGGTGACCGGCGGGGCGGTGCTTGGCATCCTGCTCAAGAGCCTGTTCGTTCGGCCGCGCCCGGAGATCGTCCCGCACCTCGTCGACGTCCAGAGCGCCAGCTTCCCGAGCGGCCACGCGCTCAACAGCGCGATCGTCTACCTGACGCTGGGCGCGCTTCTCGCCCGCACCCAAAGCAGCCGGAGAGTGAAGGCGTACCTGCTCGGCGCCGCGATCCTGCTGACGCTGATTGTCGGCAGCTCGCGAGTGTATCTCGGCGTACACTGGCCGAGCGACGTGGTCGCCGGCTGGTGCGTCGGCGCCGCCTGGGCCGCCCTCTGCGCCCTTCTCGCCCGCTACCTCCAGCGCCGCAGGACGCTCGAGCAGCCGACGACGGACGAACCCGATCCCGACACGACGAAACAGACGATCACCCAGACCGACTAGACGGGCTCCCGAGAAGCCCCTCCTACCCCCCGATGAGGAAGATCTCCCCGTCGAAGTCGACCACGTAGAGATTGCCGGCCGAATCCTCGCCGAAGGAGACGGGCAGGTTCAGAGCGCCGGCATTCGGGATCAGATCGGCATTGCGGCGCTCGTAGCGGTTGGACGGCACGGGCTGACCCGAAAGGATCAGGCCGACGGGGAGGGTCCAGACGTTGCCGCTGACGAAGTCGGCGAAGAAGTAGCGGTCGCGAAGCGCCTGGACGGGTCCCCGATAGACGTAGCCGCCGATGACCGAACGGCCTTGTGTGGGACCGGTGCCGTGGAAATATTCGGAAGCGGGGTCGGTCAGGCCGGCCGGGGCGGTTCCGGAGAAGGGAAGCGTGCCCTCGCGCAAGTTCCAGCCGAAGTTCAGGCCGGGACTGGCGACGGGCATGACGTCGATCTCCTCGACGGCATTCTGCCCGACGTCCCCGATCAGAAGCGACGCTCCCGAGAAGGAGGCCCGGAAGGGATTGCGAAGCCCGTAGGCGAAGACCTCGGGCGCGCCGCCGCCGCCAAGGAACGGGTTGCCCGCGGCGGGCGCCCAGGCGGACGGGCCGTCGACGATCGTAATCCGGAGGATCTTGCCGAGCAGCGAGTTGGTGTTCCGGGCATTGCCCAGCGGGTCGCCGACACCGCCGCCGTCGCCGGTCGCGATATAGAGATTGCCGTCCGGCCCGAAGCCCATCCAGCCGCCATAGTGATTGTTGAACGGGCTGTGCTCGATCGTAAGCAGGACCTGGCACAGGCGCGCCGCGCCCAGTCCGTTGGAGTCGCGCCGGCACAGCCGGATCTCGATGTCGCCCCCGGCATTGGTGACGTAGAGGACGAACCTCCCCGTCGACTGGTAATCGGGAAGCGCCGCAAGCCCCAGCAGGCCGCCTTCGCCGCCGGTCGAGATGTTGTCGAATTGGCCGGCCCCGGCGGGGTCCAGGCGCTCGGCCGCGGAGAGGAACAGGGTCCGCGATCCGGTCGCGGGGTCGAGGAGGAAGATGTTGCCGCCCTTTTCGAGCACGAAGATCCGGCTGTCGCCGGGGATCGCGGCGACGTAGAGTGGCTCGTTCAGCCCCGCGGCAACCCGGCGCATCGGGGTCGATTCGTCGGTCACGCTGATCTGGACCGGAAGCGTGCCGGTCGCCTGTCCGTCGCTGACGGTGATCTCGACGGCGTAGACGTTGTTGCCGTCGGAATCCGCGGGAAGCTCGAAATCGGCCGGAGAGACGAAGCGAAGCAGCCCGGTCGCGGAGATTGTGAACCGGGCGGCATCGGCACCCCCGGAAACCGAGAAGGTCAGCAGGTTGCCGTCGGGATCGGTAGCGGTCGCCTGATAGGCGTCGGCCTGGTTCTCGATCACGCTGGCGGTCCCCGCCGAGGTGAAGCTCGGCGCCTGGTTCGCAGGCGGCGGCGGCGGTGGAGGAGGCGCCCCACTTCCTCCGCCACCACCGCAACCCGCCAGCAGAGCGAGCGAAGCCAGAGCGGCCTGTCGGCGCATGATCGTTCCCCCCATCGGCAGCAGTGGGAGAAAAGTGCGGTTTTACTGCCGCTTGTGACTTTTGAACGGGGAGGTGGAGGCTGTCAAACGCCTGTTGGGGAGATGCCTTATTTGTAGGCGATGGCCGCGGTCGCCGCGCCTCCAGCGGAAGGATCTCGCAACGCTTGAAGCCGGCATCGAGACACCCGGGCGTGAAATCCGCCGGTGAGGTCTGGTCTTGCACATTTCACCCCGAACAATGTAGAACGGATCACAAACACAAAACAGTCCTTCGAAATCCCCGTGCAGATCACGAAGCTTACATTTTTGGGTTTTTATCTAAATGGAGCAGTGGACTGGGGGCGTTACGACCGTCTTGGGTCGGCCGAGGTTAAGGTTGAGATCGAGAACGGAGTTACTCTAAATTCTAGTGGGTGAGACGATGTTCAATTTGCCTCCTGAAACACGTGGCACCGGGATCCCGTGGTATCGCCGAGATAATTACCGCCGTGTCCTTGAGGTGATGGCAGATCACGAAAAGCTGCCAACAACGTTCGATAAGTGGCAGGGCCGGGCTGAGATGGCTGAGCGCCAGCTGAAGAGAGAGGGGCAACTCGTTTTCAGAGTGCCCCTTGACGCCGACGAATTCGCTCAGTGGTGTCGCGGTAATGGGCACGCTACCGACGCTGCCGGCGCATGGCTTGGGCGAACCTATTTGTTTATGAGCGTTTTCGAGGGACGCACTAACAGCTCCTGATTGTTAATCCCCGCTTGCCCCTCCGCACCGCCGCGCCTATATGCGCTCTACCTCCTCGACATCGTCAGAAGTTGAGGCTGGTCCCGGGGGCGGGGCCGGCGCGGAGAGGTTTTGGTTTGTCGCAGCCGAGGTGGAATGGCGGATCGCGCCGCACTTGAAGACCTGATCGGGCCGGCCGTCGAGGCCGAGGGCCTCGCTTTGGTGCGCGTCAAGATGATCGGCGGCACGTCCGATCCGACGCTGCAGGTCATGGCCGAGGACCCGGTGACGGGGCAGCTGACGCTGGACGATTGCGCGCGGCTGTCGCGGCGCCTGTCGGACATGCTCGACGCGCTGGAAGCAGAAGGACGCGACCCGATCGAGCATAGCTACCGCCTGGAAGTGAGCTCCCCGGGAATCGACCGGCCGCTGACCCGCCTCAAGGATTATGACGACTGGAAGGGCCACGAAGCGCGCATCGTGCTCGCCGAGAAGCTGGACGGCCGCAAGGTGTTCAGCGGCCCCCTCAAGGGTGCGGAAGGCGAGACCGTGCTGGTCGACGTCGCGGGGCTGGGGCCGGTCGGCCTGCCCTTCGCCGCGATCCAGTCGGCCAAGCTCGTGATGACGGACGCATTGATCGCGGCGACCGCGCCGCTGTCGGCCGAAGGGGCCGACGAACTCATCGAACTCGAAGAGATTGAAGCAGAGGAAGACTGAACATGGCCAGTGCCCCATCCGGCGCCGTTTCCGCCAACAAGGCCGAGCTGCTCGCCATCGCCGACGCGGTCGCGCGGGAGAAATTGATCGACCGCGGCATCGTCATCGAGGCGATGGAGGACGCGATCCAGCGCGCCGCCCGCGCCCGCTACGGCGCCGAGAACGACATCCGCGCCAAGCTCGACCCGGTCACCGGCGACCTGCGCCTGTGGCGCGTCGTCGAGGTGGTCGAAGAGGTCGAGGATTATTTCAAGCAGGTCAATCTGAAGGAGGCCGAGAAACTCCAGCCCGGCGCGGTCCTCGGCGACTATATCGTCGACCCGCTGCCGCCGATCGAGTTCGGCCGGATCGCCGCCCAGGCCGCCAAGCAGGTCATCTTCCAGAAGGTCCGCGACGCCGAGCGCGAGCGCCAATATGAGGAGTTCAAGGAGCGCGCCGGCGAGGTCATCACCGGCGTCGTCAAACGGGTCGAGTTCGGCCACGTCGTCGTCGATCTGGGCCGCGCCGAGGGCGTCATCCGCCGCGACCAGCAGATCCCGCGCGAGGTGGTCCGCGTCGGCGACCGGGTGCGATCGCTGATCCTCAAGGTCGTGCGCGAGAACAGGGGCCCGCAGATCTTTTTGAGCCGCGCCCATCCCGACTTCATGAAGAAG
>JAXDPC010000019.1:0-4200 GCA_034668525.1 Sphingomonadales bacterium | reverse complement strand
GTCCGACGCCGTGAAACGCCGGCTAGCCGGGGAACTTGCCGGTGGCGGCGATCCATTTGTCGACGAGGGGCTTGTACTCATCTGTGCGCTTCTCCGGCAGGCCTTCGGTGCTCAGCCAGGCACGGTGCATGCTCTCCGCGCCGAAATGGTGCCTGGGCACGAAACGCGAGGGGTCGTCGAAGGAGCCGACGGTGAGATCCATATTCTCGCCGTCGGGAAAGGCGAAGCCGAGCGGCGTGCCGCAGTCCCGGCAATAAGGCCGCCGCGCGATCGGCGAGCTCTGATACCAGTCCGGCTCCCGCTCCCAGGAGACTGCGGTCTTCCGCACCTGCTTGAACGCGATCGAGACGCCCCCGGTCGCCTTCTGGCACATCCGGCAATGGCAGAGATAGGCGTCGTCATTCTCGATCTCGGCCGCGTAGCGCACGCGGCCGCACGCGCAGCCGCCGGTCATCGCCTCCATTTCAACCGCTCCGTTCGTTCAGCCAGGCCGCCTCGCTTTGCAGCACGCATGAGGCCGTCGTCGGCGGTAACGACAACTGCTTCCTCGTCGATTGCGGTGAGCAGGTAGACGCAATCGTATAAGGGGTGGTCGAGCTCCGCTGCCAAATCGATCGCGCGGGACAGAAGCGGAACCGCTGCCACAAAGCGATCGATGAACGCCGGGAGGGCCGCGAAGCCCGCATGGGCGCGAGCTAGGTCAAGCCCTTCGAAGCGGACCTTGTTGACCAGTCCGCCGGCAACCTCCGTCAGCATCCAGTCGGGAGCGATCCGCTCTTCGTCGCGATCCAGCAAGGCCTGCGCCTCCGCGGTTCCCGCTTCCGGCGTGACGAGCTTCAAAGCGACGCTGGCGTCAAGGACGATCGTCACTTTGCCTCGATTTGCCGAGGTTCCGGCCGCCGTCGCTATCCCGCGCCCAGCGAATGTAAGGCGTGCTGTCGCTCGTCATTGGCCCCTGCCCGGTCAGCTCCTTCGAAAGCCTGAGCAGCTCGTCTTTCGACAAGCGCCGGCGCGGCCGGCCACGCTTCAATCCTTCCTGCAGCTCGGCCTGCAGGGAGCGGCCGTTGGCACGCGCTTCGGCGCGGTAATCCGCAAGCAGATCCTTATCCACGTTCCTCAGCAAAGCGTCGGCCATGCCCGAGTGATAGCATTATGCTATCACTGACTCAAGCTGCCTTCCGGAGGTGCTTTCTTCCCAGCAGCTCGGCAATCTGCACGGCGTTCAGCGCGGCGCCCTTTCTCAGATTGTCGGAGACGCACCACAGGCTGAGACCGTTCTCGACGGTCGAATCCTCGCGCACACGGCTGACATAGGTCGCATATTCGCCGACGCACTCGACCGGGGTGACGTAGCCGCCGTCCTCGCGCTTGTCGACGAGCATGATCCCCGGCGCCTCGCGCAGGATCTCCTGCGCCTTCTTGGCGGAAATCTCGTTCTCGAACTCGACGTTGATCGCCTCGCTGTGCCCGACGAACACCGGCACGCGGACGCAGGTCGCCGTCACCTTGATCTTCGGGTCGAGGATCTTCTTGGTCTCGACCACCATCTTCCACTCCTCCTTGGTCGAGCCGTCGTCGAGGAAGCTGTCGATGTGGGGGATGACGTTGAACGCGATCTGCTTGGTGAACTTGGCCGGATCGGCCGCATCGCCGACGAAGATGTTGCGGCTCTGCTCGAACAATTCGTCCATCCCCGCCTTGCCGGCGCCGGAGACCGACTGGTAAGTCGAGACGACGACCCGCCTGATGGTCGCGAAATCGTGGAGCGGTTTCAGGGCGACCACCATTTGCGCCGTCGAGCAGTTCGGGTTGGCGATGATGTTCTTGCGCCGATAGATGTCGATCGCGCCGGGATTCACCTCCGGCACGATCAGCGGCACGTCCGGGTCCATCCGGTAGAGCGAGCTGTTGTCGATCACCGTGCAACCGGCCTGGGCGGTCCTGGGCGCATAGGTTCTGGACGCTTCGGAGCCGGCCGCGAACAAGGCCATGTCCCAGCCCGCAAAGTCGAAATGCTCGATGTTGCGGACCTTGAGCTCACGCCCGCTGTCGCCGAAATCGATGACGTCCCCGGTGGAACGGGGCGAGGCGACCGCCGCGATGTCGTCGAGCGGGAACTGGCGCTCGGCGAGGATATTGAGCATCTCGCGCCCGACATTTCCGGTCGCACCGACCACGACCACCCGGTAACCCATGCCTGCTCTCCAGCCGAAATCCCGCGCCCGCCGCTAGCGCGGGACGCGTCCGGAATCGATATGGCGTCCCACGCCGGGCGGACAAGGCATGGGCCGAAGGGCTCAGCCCTCGACCGGCTCGGTCTGCGGCGTGGCGGGCGGCGCCTCCGCCTTCGCTTCCGGCGCATGGCGGGTGTCGCGGCGCTCGGCGATGCGCGCGGCCTTGCCGGTGCGGCCGCGCAGATAATAGAGCTTGGCGCGGCGGACGGCGCCGCGGCGCACGACCTCGATCGAATCGACGTTGGGCGAATAAAGCGGGAAGACGCGCTCGACGCCCTCGCCGAAGCTGATCTTGCGCACGGTGAAGGACGAGCCGACGCCCTTGTTCGAGCGGGCGATGCAGACGCCTTCGAAATTCTGGATGCGGGTGCGCTCGCCCTCGACGACGCGGACGCCGACGCGCAGCGTGTCGCCCGGGCGGAATTCGGGGATGGTCTTGCTCTCGGTGAGCTTTTCGATCTGCTCGGCCTCGAGCTGCTGGATGAGGTTCATTTGTCTTCGCCTTCGTCTCGTCGCTGCGCGCCAGAGGGCGGCTGCCTGGGCGCGCCCCCGTGGCGCTCCGTCAGGTCCGGCCGCCTTGACCGTGTATCCTCGACCGCCCGCGCGTGACGCCAGGCGGCGATCCTCGCATGATCCCCCGACCGCAGCACCTCGGGGATCGTGCGCCCTTCCCATTCGACAGGTCGGGTATAATGAGGGTATTCGAGAAGGCCCGCTTCGAAGCTCTCCTCCTCACCGCTCGTGGGCGCGCCCATTACCCCGGGGAGCAGCCGAACGCAAGCATCGAGCAGCACCATCGCCGCTACTTCCCCCCCTGACAGCACATAGTCGCCGATCGACGTCGGGATGATCGGCCGTGCCTCGAACAGCCGCTCGTCGATCCCCTCGAAGCGGCCGCAGAGGATCGAGACACCGGAACCGGCGGCGAGATCGCGGACGAGCTTCTGCGTCAGCGGGGCACCGCGCGGCGTCATCGCCAGCATCGGCGCCTCGGGGCGGCGCGTCAGGACCTCGTCGACCGCCGCGGCGAGCACGTCGGCCCGCATCACCATTCCCGCCCCTCCCCCGGCCGGCGTGTCGTCGACCGAGCGGTGGCGGTCGGTCGCGAAGTCCCGGATCTGTACCGTCTCCAGCGACCACAGTTCCTCGGCCAGCGCCCGCCCGGCGAGGCTGTGCCCGAGCGGGCCCGGAAACATGTCGGGATAGAGGGTGAGAACAGTCGCAGCAAAGGTCATTGCCGCGTCCAGTTCTCAACCTTGAGCCCAGGGACGTTCTTGAACGAGCGCAGATCGTTGGTGACGAATGTGAGTCCAAGATGCAGCGCATGCGCTGCGATCAAGCGGTCGTAGCTCGCCCGCCGAAACGGGATCGTCAGATACTGGCGAGCGGCGTCCTTATCGAAGGGCAGGACACGTACGACGGCGAAGAAGGCGTCGGCTTTTGACTTGGCGACTGGCGACTTCGGCAATCCGCGCAGCACCTCGGCATAAGCCACCGCCGATGTGACGACCTGACCCGGAGCATATTGCTCGATCCGTGCCCGAGCGGGAGCCGAGAGCCCCCCCAGGACGTAAATGCAGATGTTTGAGTCGAGGAGATAAAGGGGATCAATCACGCGGAAGGAGCTTTCCCTCCCAATCGAGCCTACGCGGCTCAAACTCGCGCTCTTCCCGAGTGAGCGGTTTCAAGCCTGCGCAGGATCCGTAAATGCCGGTCAGGTCGATTTTGTTCGGCGTCCGATCCACCGGCTCAACGATGTAACGCCCCCGCTCCTCCCGGACTGTCATTTCGATCCCGGGTTCGACGCCGAGGGACTTCGGCAACCGCACGGCCACCGAATTGCCCGACTTGAATGTTCTCGTCTTCTTCATCCTCGCCTCGTATATACGTCCTGTATATACGCGCTTCCCTATGGAATTGAAAGCCGGAGCGCCTGGATCCGGGGCGGGTGCGTCGGCGCCAGCAG
>JAXDPC010000018.1:0-2822 GCA_034668525.1 Sphingomonadales bacterium | reverse complement strand
GCCGCGACCACGGCGGGAGTGAAGTTCGGCGACGCGGTCGATGCGATCGCCATGTTCGAGGGCCTCGGCCGACGCTTCGAAGTCGTCGGCAAAAAGCGCGACATCCTGGTCATCGACGATTTCGCCCACAATCCGGACAAGATCCGGGCGACGCTCTCGGCCGCGCGATCCTGCCTGCAGGGCCGGTTGCTGGTCTTCTTCCAGCCGCACGGCTTCGGGCCGCTGAGGATGATGAAGGAGGAGCTGATCGACTGCTTCGCCGGAAACCTGGCCGACCGGGACGTCCTCATCCTCTCCGACCCCGTCTATTTCGGCGGCACCACCGACCGCTCGGTGGGCAGCGGCGACATCGTCGCGGGCGTCCGCGCCGCAGGCCGCCGGGCGGAGCATATCGCCGATCGCGACGCCTGCGGGGCCCGGCTCGTGGAGCTGGCCCGTCCGGGCGACCGCATCCTCGTCATGGGCGCCCGCGACGACACGTTGAGCCAGTTCGCCGCGCAGGTGCTTGCGGCCCTCTGACGAAAACGGCGGACCCGAAGGCCCGCCGTCTCCGCTGATCTCGTTCGGTGCGTCAGCCGGCGACGGTGACGTCGACCTTCTCGACCCATTCGGGGAAGAAGACCGGCTCGCGGTTCGACCAGCCCGGCGCCGTCGCGGCGGCTTCGCTGATCGACTGGAGCAGCGCCCGGCGCCGGTCCGGGTGGAGGTGCGGGAGCGCCGCCGCCGCGCAGAAGGCGGCGGGAAGCCACGGCCGCACCGCGGCGCCGATCAGGCGCTCGTAGAGGAAGCGGTAGGACGCGAAATCGGGGAGCTTGTCCTGGCCGAGGTCGAACGCGGTCATGGTGATGAGCGGCGCCATCAACGGCTCCATCTCGTCGAGGCCGCTGTCGTCCGGCACATGATTGCGGATGTGGTCGAGACGGCGGTAGATATTGTCCTGGGCGCGGATGCTGGCGGCCTCGCCGACGTCGCGCGACCAGCGCTTGATCGCATCCCGGCGGCCGAGGCCGACGTCGAGCGAACGGCGGATGTAGCGCTGCGTCCCCTTGGGGAAGCTGCCGAACTCCTTCATCTCGAGCAGTGTCAGCGCGCCGTCAGCGGGCCTCGTCTGCGTACCCATGATCCCACTCCCTTCTGCCCCGGCGGAGATCATGCGCTGCAAACGGTTACGGACCGCTTAACCAAATCCCCGCTCCCCGTTCAGAAATGAATCAGAGTTCGACTCGCCCGGCAATGCAGAAACGCCCGGGGCGCGCGCGGTGGACTGTCGAGTGTCGCAAAGGCGCAACAGCCGCCTGCGGCGGCCCGAGGGGAAAGGCCGCTTCTTTCGATTGCGCAACAATTCCTCCGCGACTTTTTAGATGTGGATAAATCTCCCGCCGCATTCGCGGAGGCGGGAGCATTACGCGATTCGAGCCGCCGCCGCGCCCCGCCCGCGACCGCGCCCGACCCGCTTCGATTTTGGCGCATGTGTCTTTTGCAAACACGGCGCGTGCTGATATGCATGGGCCGTGCAACGCCGGGACCTTGCTGCCCAAATCGCGACGGCCCTTGTCGGGCTCGGAGGGTCCGCCGTGATCGCGGCGATGGCTCTCATTGATTCTGCGCCCTATCGGCTAATCCTCGTTCTAGCTGGCTCGCTTGGAATGCTGGGTGGAGTTCTCGGGTGGATATGGCTTTGGTTGACGGGCGCTCCGAAGTCTGCGCCCCCGCCAGCTTCCGAACTGGAAGCGCAGCCGCCCGCACCTGTTCCGATAATGCATCCTCCAGCGCCAGAGAGCCACGCTGAACCGGGCTTTGTCGGACCCTCAATAACGACTGCATATCTGAGAGAGATATATCGCGACCGAACGCACATTCAGGCTGACAAGCTGGCCGCCACCTTTGTCGGAAAACGGATTGAGGTGTCGGGCGCGGTCACATTCGTAACTGCGCTCACCGACACACAAACCTCAATTTCAATTAAAATGGATCAAGATACGCAGGGTTTTGAGTCGGCGTGGATGCTGTTTCCGGATGACCGAGAGCAATTAGAGATGCTCCGGGCCGGTGACAGGATTACGGTCACGGGGAAGATTAGGAGGTTCGACCAAGACGAAATCCAATTGGTCGACTGCCGCCTAGCGACCGGCGGCTAGGGCGCGCTAGGCGGCTCTGGCTTCTGCCGCGCCACCTTCCGCAACCGCTCCTCCCATCGCGCTTCGTCCTCATCGCAGCCTAGCTCACGCGCGGCTTCCTTGAACTTGTCGCCCTGGCTGAGCCCTGGTGCTGGCTTGGTCATGCGGCGTTCCTAGCATTTTCGGATGCAATCCTCCAAGGTGACGAGGCGGGGATAGGACGGCCATCCGACAAGCGCAGCACTCCGGCTCGCTTCCCCGCTTCCTCACCGGAGCCCGACCGGAGCGGGAATGGGCGACTCAGATAGAGATCAAGCCTCGGAGGATCGCCTCCGGGACATACTTATGGAGGCGGCCACGCCGTCGCCCCCAGAGCCCACGCCTCCCCTGCAGGTGGCTCGGCAGGAGGATTATGAGATTTCGTTGCGGCCGCGGGCTGCCTTGGCCCGGTTTCCCTACGGCACCGAAAGAGCTATCCTTCAGTTGCACCGCGAACTTGAAGCGGGCCGTGTAACAGCGATCTCCGACGAAGGTATTTGGCGTAACGGTGATGAGGCCGGGAGAGAGCGCTATTTGATTGTGCCAGTGTGGGCGTGGCCGATCTACGACCTAAAGCCTGATTCTGATTTTTGGGACACAGGATTTTTGACGAAGGGGTTTCCGAGGCTCAGCCCGTCATTCACCCTTCACGATGGCATCAAGTTT
>JAXDPC010000017.1:0-25109 GCA_034668525.1 Sphingomonadales bacterium | reverse complement strand
CGCCAGAGCTTTGTAATGCCTTTCCACTCGTACGTATAGCCGCCTCCAGATAGACCAAACGCAGTAGTATCGCTTAGACGAAAGCGACGGCCAGCCTCGTCGGTCCAGCGATAGTGCGAAGCTATGTAACTCTCCTCGTAGGGCTGGAATTGTCGGTTCCAAATAAAGCTGCTTCCCTTTGAGTAGAATAAAATGATATCGTGAACGGCACCCATTGCACCCGCGTCACTGTGAGCAGTAGTTCGTTTCCAGACGATCTCATTACGAAAGCGTTCCGGACCGAATACCCCATCCAATAGCAGCTTGAGATAGTGAGACGCTGTCGGGTCGCAGTGCAAGTAGAGGCTACCATTCGGCTTGAGCACACGGTGCAACTCGATGAGGCGGATGGCCATCATCGCCAGATACGCCATCATGTCGTTGTCGCCGAGGAAACTGCGCATAGCCCTTAGCAGTTCCGCGGCGTTTGTGTTGCCGGATCGGATCACCTGATCGAAGGCGCCCTCTGCCTTGTCGTTCCAGTGCCAAGTGTCCTCGAACGCCTCGATCTGCGCGTCGGCGCCGTCGCCCGTCTTCGACTTGAACAGGATGTTGTAATTGGCGTTCGAGTTGAACGGCGGATCAAGATAGACGAGATCCACGCTCTCGCTCGGGATGTGCTCGCGCAGCACTCCGAGATTGTCTCCGTAGAACAGCTTGTTGGTCATCAGGCTCCGATCCCTTTGACCGGAGGTTAGAGGCCATCCCACGCTTCTACAAGCTGGCGGGAAGGGCGCTGTCGCGACGGCCTTCCCCTCCCCTGCAGAGCAGCACAACGCATGCTTGGACGCGATACGAACGGCTCTAGCGCAAGCCGAGGTTTATTGATATAAACAGAACATGGCATGGAACTACTATACTACGTAAGCGTTCTCCTGGCTGTAGCCCGAGCCGTGCCCTGGAGTCCCTATGAAAACATCACAGAAGCTTCGCCGTCGCCGTGGCCAGTTGGGTCTCACGCAGTCCCAGGTTGCGGCCAAGGCAGAGATGAGCACCGTCCAGTATAACGGATATGAGAACGCGCGGCACGAGCCGAGTGAGACGACGATGACTCGACTGGCAAAAGCGCTGAAGTGCCGGCCGGATGATTTGTGGGATGACGATTACGTGGAGGACGGTCAGACCCTCGAGGACCTGAAGGATGCTCTTCGGAAGAAGGCTGCTCAGGATCTCGGCCTGAGCCCGGCGCGTCTGCGGGTGCGAATCGAATTGGTGTGAGGCAGACATGAGCGAAACTGCACAGGTAATCTGGGCCCTTGGCAGCGCCGCAGCGATGATTCTTGCGGCGACCACGGGAATCATCTGGGCCCTCAGGTGTGCGCCCGATAGCCCCAACTATCGGCTCCCTCGCCTCAACCTGCCTTGGTGGCGTGACAAGAAGTAAGGCCGCCGCGCTGCACTCCGTGCCGCCGCCCCCCGGTTTCCACCCGCCCCCTCTCCCTCTATAGCCTTCCCCCGAGCACCCGCACCGCGCCACGAGGCAGAAGCTTGAGCCCGACCCACCTCCTTTTCCCGCTTCCCCGGCTCAAAGTACCACTTTGAGACGATGCCGTTGACCCGCATCGACAGATATCTCGCCCGCGCGATCTTCGTGCCTCTGGTCGCGACGCTGACGCTGGCGGCGATGCTGCTGCTGCTCGACAAGATGCTGCGATTGTTCGATTTCGTCGTGTCCGAGGGCGGGCCGGTCGCCGTCGTCTGGCGGATGCTGCTCAATACGATCCCCGAATATCTCGCGCTCGGGGTGCCGATCGGCCTGCTGATGGGGGTGCTGCTCGCGTTCCGGCGGCTGGCTTTGTCGTCCGAGCTCGACGTGCTGCGCGCGGTCGGCATCTCCTACGAGCGGCTGCTGCTGGTGCCCTATCTGTTCGCGCTGGCTCTGGTCGGGGTCAATGTCGCGATCGTCGGCTTCGTCCAGCCTTATTCCGAATATAGCTATCAGGGGCTGCGCTTCGAATTGCGCTCGGGGGCGCTGGGGGCGTCGATCCGGGTCGGCGAGTTCACCAATATGGGACGGCGGATGACCTTGCGGGTCGAGCGCTCGGAGGGCGAGGGGCATGTGCTGCACGGCGTCTTCGTGCGCGCCGAGGACCGGCGCGGGCGCTCGATCGCGGTGACCGCCGACCGGGGCGCGTTCCTGGCGACGCGCGACGAGGACCGGATCATATTGCGGCTGACCAACGGGCGGCTGGTCCACAATGCGCCGGGCTATGTCGTGCCGCGGGTGCTGTCCTTCCGAAGCCACGACATCCCGATCGACCTGCCGGCGATCGACGCCTTCCGGCGGCGCGGGGTCGGAGCGGGGATCGAGGAGCTGACCCTGCCCGAGCTGTGGCGGACCGCTTCCTCGCCGGCGGCCGGCGCCGAGCAGAGAGCGGCGGCGCGGGCCAATTTCCATTTCCGGCTGGCGCAGGTGCTGATGATCCTGCTCGTGCCTTTGCTGGCGGTGGCGCTGGCGGTGCCGCCCAAAAGGTCGAGCTCCGGGCTCGGCATCTTCCTGTCGCTGATCTTCGTCGTCGCCTACCACAAGATCAACCAATATGCCGAGCAGATGGGCTCCCTCTCCCGCCTCGACCCCGCGGTGGCCGTGTGGGTCCCGTTCGGAGTGGCGGCGGCGCTGATCCTGTGGATGTACTGGACGCTGGCGCACAAGCCGGGGGGCCAGCCGATCGGCGCGCTCGAACGCATGTCCGACCGGCTGGGCAAGTCGCTCTCGCGGCTGCTCGACGTCGGCGGGGCGCGGCGGCGGGCGCGCAGGATGCAGCCCGCTTCATGATCAACGTCCAGTTCTTTCCCTCCAGGCGGATCGCCTTCTACATGGCGCGGCTGTTCCTGGTGCGCACGCTCGCCGTCCTCGCCGCGCTCGTCCTCATCCTGATGACGCTCGACTTGCTCGGCGAGAGCGGCAAGATCCTGGCGCCGCCGCAGAATGGCGACGCCGAGCTGTGGCGCTACGTCTCGCTCCGGATCCCGATGCTGATCGCGCGGTTCCTGCCCTTCTCGGTCCTGCTCGGGACCTTGATCACCTTGGCGACGCTGAACCAGCACAGCGAAGTCATCGCGATGAAAGCCGCCGGCATTTCGGCGCACCAGATCATCGCCCCTCTGGTCGTCGCGAGCTTCGCGGTCGCGGCGCTGAGCTTCGTCTTCAACGAGAGGCTGGTGACCCGGGCGACGGCGACCCTGGCGGCCTGGGAGGCGGTCGATTACGGGCGCGTGCCGGGGGAGAGCGGGGTCAGCTCGAACGTGTGGGTCAGGCATGGCGAAGATCTGATCCATGCCCGCCAGGTGAGCGGCCGCGGAGAAGGCGTCGTGCTCGGCGGCCTCACCATCTATGCGCGCTCCGCGGGCACGCTCGCGCGGATCCTCGACGCCGAAAGCGCGCGGCGCGGCCCGGGCGGGTGGCGGCTCGCCAATGTCCGCATCTTCGACGTCGCCGCGGTGGCCACGGCGCAGACCCCGAGCCTGGTCTATGGCCCCGGCCTGGAGCCCGCCCAGTTCACCCTCGCGCGCGTCGATCCGGACGAGCAGTCATTCGGGCGCTTGAGGCAATCGATCGCCGACCTGCGCCTCGCCGGACGTCCAACGGCGACGCTCGAGGCCAATCTGTGGCACAAGATCTCCGGGCCCGCCTCCGCCGTGCTGATGCCCCTGCTCGCGGGGGTCGCCGCCTTCGGCCTCGCCCGCTCGGGGCAGCTCTTGCTGCGCGCCGTCATGGGCATGGGCCTCGGCTTCGCTTATTTCGTCGCCGACAATTTCGCGATCGCGATGGGCAATTACGGCGCCTACCCGCCTTTGCTCGCCGCCTGGGGGCCCTTTGCGCTGTTCCTGATGATCGGCGAGACGGTGCTGATCCGGACCGAGGAGTGACCCGCGAGGAGGCGCCTGCGCCGGCAGTCACGCGGGACGAGGTGGCGCGGGGCGCCGGGCTGGCGGGGCTGGCCCGGATGGGCGCGCTGATCGAGGCGGTCGCGCAGCCCCTGTACACCTGGCTGTTCGGCCTCGCGACCTACGGACTCTATGTCGCACTCTGGGCGGCGGTGAACCTCGCCGCGAACATCGTCGACCTTTCAATGACCAACGCGCTGCAGCGGATCGTCCCGACCGAATCCGACGAGCGGGCGCATGCCGCGGTCAAGCTCGCATTGCTCGTATCGGTGCTTCCGGCGGCGCTGGTCGCTTTGCTCGTCACCCTGAACGCGGACGGCGTCGCCGCATTGTTCTCGGCGGCTCCAAAGGATCGCGAGGCGCTGCCGCGGGCGATCGCGCTGTTCGCCTGGGCGCTGCCGCTGTGGACGTTCGTCGAGGTGGCGACGTCGGCCGCGCGCGCGCGCCGCGCTTTCGGCCCCGAAATCCGCCTTCGCATCTTCTGGGAGCAGGTGGCGCGGATAGCGTTCGCGCTCGGCTTCTTCGCGCTGGGGTTCGCGAGCAGCGGCCTGATGATCGCCCATCTCTGCTCGCTCGCCCTCACCGCCTTGCTCGCCGTTCGGCTGCTCGGCCGCTATTACGACCTGCGGCTTCTCGCGAAGGCGCCGATCGCCGGCGGCCTGACACGTGATCTCCTGCTCAGCGGACTCGCTCTGCTCCCGTCGAACCTCTCGCGCCGTTTCCTGATCGACGCCCCCCCGCTCGTGCTCAACCTGATCCTGCCCGGAGCGCGCGGCGCGGCGGCTGCGGGTCTGTTCGAGATCGCGCGCAAGATCTCGACCGTGCCGCACATCGTCCGCCAAGCCTTCCAATATGTGCTCGGCCCCCTCTCTTCGGCGCAGGCCCGCGCGGACCGCAGCGCGATCGGCCCGCTCTACCGCTTCGCCAGCCGGGTCTCGACCGCCCTGGTCGTGCCGCTGGGCGGGCTGCTGATCTTCGCCGGCGCGGACATCCTCAGCGTCTATCGGCCCGAGGTGCGCGAGGCCCTGCCCCTGCTCTGGATCCTGGTCGCCGCGCGGGTCCTCGAAGCGATCGTCGGGCCTGCCGCAACGATCGTCGAAATGACCGGCCATCGCATCCTGCCCTTGATCAACAGCTTCGCCGCAGTCGCCTTGTGGGCCGGCCTGGCCGCGTGGTTGACACCTGGTCGGGGAGCGCTCGGGATGGCGATCGCGGTCGCTGCCGCGACCCTGGTCGGTGCCTGGGCGGCAACGATCGAGCTCAAGCTCAGCGACGGCCTCTCCCCGTTCGACCGCAAGCTGTTCCAAGGCCTCGGGGTCGCACTCCTCGGCGTGGCCCTGATCGGACTCGCCGACCGTCTCCTGGCCGGGCCCGCCGGCTTCGCCGTCATGTTGGGGCTCTGGGCGGCGACGACCTGGCTGGCGCTCCGCTACACCCTCACCCGCGACGACCGGCTCGGGCTCGGAGGTTTCGCGCGCACACTGCGGCTGGTCTGAGGACGGCGGTCACCCTATTTGCGAGCGATGGAGACCAACCCCGTCGTCGCTTACGGCCGCTGGCTGGCCGAGACTCCGGACGCCTGGCCGGAAGCGGCAGTCGAATCCGCGCACCGCCAATATATCGACGTGATCGCCGTGACCGTGCCCGGCGCGGCGGACGAGGTAACGCGCCGCCTGTTCGACACGGTCTCGGGCTGGGGCGGGGGCCCGTCGACCGCGATCGGCTTCGGAGCGAAGCTGGCACCGCCCTGGGCCGCCCTCGTCAACGGCACCGCCGCGCACGCGCTCGACTTCGACGACAATTTCGATCCCGCCAAGGCGCACGCCACCGCCGTGCTCGCGCCGGCGATCCTCGCTCTGGCCGAGCAGGAGGGAAGCTCCGGCCGCGACTGCATCGACGCCTATATTGCCGGCCTCCAAATTCTCGGACGGGTCGGCCAGGGCGTGAACCCGGCCCATCGCAATCGGGGCTGGCATGCGACCGCCACGGTCGGCGCCATCGGCGCCGCGGCGGCCTGTGCGCGCCTGCTCAGGCTCGATGCGAAGGAAGCGGGCTACGCCGTCTCGATCGCGACCAGCATGGCGGCCGGCTTCATGTCGCAGTTCGGCACGATGGTGAAGCCGATCCACGCCGGCCTCGCTGCCAAAGCCGGCGTCATGGCGGCAAGCCTGGCGCGGGCCGGAATCAATGCAGGTCTCCACACGCTGGACGGCAAGACGGGGATGAACCGGCTGATGGTCGGCCCGGATTACGAGGCGCTGCGCGACAGTCTCACCCATGTCGAGCACGGCCAGAATTTGCGCTTCGAGACGGAGAGCGTCGGTGAGCCGCTGCTGATCCTGTCGTCCGGATTCCGCGTCAAGCGCTTCCCCAATTGCGGAAGCGCGCACCGGGCCCAGGACGGCTTGCTCGAGCTCATGGCGCGCCACTTCTTCACCGCCGACGAGGTCGAGGCGATCCATGTCCGCGCGCCGGTGAGCCACCTCAACAACCTCATGCACATCCGGCCGGAAGACCCTCTGCAGGCGAAATTCTCGCTCGAATACGGCCTCGCCTGCTGCCTGGTCGCCGGCGGTTGCGGACTCGACGACTTCAGCGAAGAGGCCGTGGCGCGCGCCGACGTTCGGGCGCTCTACGACCGCATCCACCGCCATCCGGTCGACAAGGCCGAAGGCGAGTTCCCGACCGAGGTCGAGGTGGTGCTTACGGATGGGCGACGCTTCGAGACGAAGGTGGCGATGCCGATGGGCAGCCTCGCCGCGCCCTTCCCGATGAGTGCCTACTGGGCAAAATATGAGGGCTGCGTTGCCGGCCATCTCGGCGCGGCCGACGCCAGTGCGCTGCGCGAAGGCTTGGAGCAGTTTCCGAATCTGCCCCATCTGGACCCCGTCATGACCCCCCTCGCCACACCGTTCGCATTGCATTCAGGCTGATCGGGATTAGGTACCCGCCATGACAGACGCGCGCTACACGGCGCTGGTGCTCGCCGCCAGCCGCGGCAATTTGGATCCGCTCGCGCAGGCGGGCGGGGTCAGCCACAAATGCTTCATCGACATCGCCGGCGAGCCGATGCTGCGGCGGGTGGTGCGGGCCGTGGCGGAAAGCGGGCGGTTCGCGGGGATCATCGTCGCGATCGAGGAAGAGGCGATGGCCGAGGCCAGGCAAATCCTGGCGTCGGTGCCGGGGGCCGAGGACATCCTCTACGTGCCCTCCAAGGACAATATCGCGACCAGCGTCACGGCCGCCGCGGGCGCTCGGCCGGATGCGCTGCCGCTGGTGATCACGACCGGCGACAACGCTCTCCACACCGCCGAGATGGTCGCCCATTTCTGCGAGGCCCTCGAGCCGCTGGCCGCCGCCGGCTATGACGGCGCGATCGGGCTTACCCCGGCGCGCTACCTCCTCGACAAATATCCGGGCGAGACGCGCGCCTTCCACCGCTTCCGCGACGGCGCCTTCTCCAGCTGCAACATCTATGCGCTGATGACGAAGCGGGCGATGGAGCGGGGGCCCGAGATCTTCCGCACCGGCGGCCAGTTCGGCAAGAAGCCCAAGCGCCTGATCGGCGCCTTCGGCCTGCTCGCCTTCCTCGTCTACAAGAGCCGGCAGGTGAGCCTTCCCGTCTTCCTCAGGCTGCTCGGCCGCGCCATCGGCATCAGGACGGCGCCGGTCCTGATGCCGTTCGCCGAGGGACCGATCGATGTCGACCGGATGCAGGACTGGGAGCTCGCCAACCGCATCGTCGCGGCCCGCGAGAGGGCCTGAAGGCGGCCGCGGCCCCACTTCCGCCGCATTGCAAGTTCAGGGGCGAGACACATATTGCCGTCTAACGAAGGGCCCGTACGCCCCACCAGAACACCAGGGATTCGACCGTGAAGACTGCCCAGATCCTCCGCCCGTCCTTCTGGCGCCGGGAACATCATCTGGATCGGATGAGCTTCCGCGAGCTCGTCGCCGCTTATTTCCAGTATCCAGCGATCATCGCCTATCTGCTGCTGAGCGCGGCCGCGATCGCGCTCTACGCCGCGCGCCCCGCCCCGCTCGCCCCGACCCTGATCGCGATCGCCTTCGCGTCGCTCCTCTACCCGCTCGCCTGGTACGCGCTCCACCGCTGGGTGCTGCACAGCCGCTGGATGTTCAAGGTCCCCGCCCTCGCCTCGACCTGGAAGCGCATCCATTACGACCACCACCAGGACCCCAACCATCTCGAAGTCCTGTTCGGCGCGCTCCACACCACGCTGCCGACCATCGCTTTGTTCACCGCCCCGGCCGGCTGGCTGATCGGCTCCTGGTGGGCGCCCGGGAGCGCGACCGCCCCCTGGGGCGCCGCCGCCGCCGCGCTGGCGACCGGCCTCGTCACCACCTGCTTCTACGAGTTCGTCCACTGCATCCAGCACCTCGCCTACAAGCCCAGGAACAAGGCGCTGGCCGAGATGAAGCGCCGCCACATGGCCCACCATTTCCACGACGAGAAGGGCAATTACGGCATCACCACCTTCTTCTGGGACCGCCTGTTCGGCACCTTCTACGACAAGGCCGCCGACCGCCCGCAAAAGAGCCCGACCGTCTTCAACCTTGGCTACACGCCCGAGGTGGCCGAGCTTTATCCGCGGGTGGCGGAGCTCTCCGGCGGCGTCGCCACCGACCATCCGCGCGAGCGGGTGCGGGCGAAATCGTCCTGAAGTGGCACTTCAGGCCGCGATAGGCGAAACCGTCCTGAACGCCTGAGCTCGGGCCGCATCGGGCGGACCGCATTGCCGATCGCGGCCGCAGGTGGCGCATCGCGAACGCAGCGCGGTCCTCGAAAGTGACCGCGAAGAACCCCCCTTCCGCCGTGGATGGCCGACGGCCGTGCTCGCTTCCGGACGAGCCGGCGCGGCATCCCCGCGCGCGGTTCGAGGGCTGAACGCCTTTACAGGCAGTTGTAAACGCTCGGCATAAGGGGCAGCCTGCCCGGCGAAGGGGAGAGAGATGGGCATCATGATTCGCTTCGCCGCGCCGGCGGCGGCAGCCCTGGCGCTGGCCGCCGCCGCGCCGGCCGCGGCCGAGCAGTGGCGGGCGATCGCGATCGACGACTCGACCGCGCTCGGCATGGCGGTCGCTTATGCCGACGCCGCCACGATCGCGCGGACCGGCGACGAGATCGCCTTCGACTATCAGGTCCGCTTCTCCCGCCCGCCCGCGACCTTCGACCGGCTCGTCGGCCGGATGCGCCTCGACTGCGCCGGCCGCCGCTGGGGCTCCGACCACAGCGCCCATTATCTCGGCGCGACCCGCGGCGCCGAGTTCGGCCCGCGGGCGCTGACCCCGGTCCGGCCCGACACCAACGGCTCGGTCATCCTGGAGAATATGTGCGGGGGGCGGTTCCTGAGCGGGCCGATCGATCCGGCGGAGCATTCCTGGCAGGTTTTCGGGGGGCGTTAGGGGGCGGCGGGGGCGGCTCGCGAGGCGGTCCTTCTCGCTCGTGTTGTGCCAGCGGTGTGGGTTCGAAGGTAGTAGGGGGGCCTATGGCTGGGCGGCGATGGACCGAGGATGAAACAGAGCAGGCATTGGATCTCTATCGCCGCGTGACATTCGGTCGCATGCACAAGGATACCGGGATGTAATTGCGCTCGCCAAGCGCATGGGACGCACCCCTTCGTCCGTGGCTATGAAACTGGGAAACTTTGCCAGCCTCGATCCAAAGATCACGGTGACGGGCCGGAAGGGCTTAACCAAAAGCACCGCGCTCGATCGTCTCGTGTGGAACGAGGGCGCTGGTCATGGCTGGTGCGGTCGCGCGCGATGATCTCAATGGGGTCAAATCGACTCTTTAAACTTCGAAGGACAGGCTGGGGGAGGACGAGGCCGACGCGATGATCTGGGCGATGACCGAATTGTTCAGGCCGGAACGGCCGATGCCGCGGATCAGGCGGGTGTAGACGCGGCGCGGCGATTGTCGCTAGCTTGGCGGGCATGAGCGCGCCCGCCGTCCGCCCCGTCACGTCGCGCGCCGACCGCAAGGCCTTTGTCGAGCTGGCCTACGAACTGAACCGCGGCGATCCGAATTGGGTGCCGCCGCTCAGGAACGAGGTCTACGGGCTGATCGATCCGGGCGAGAATCCCTGGTTCGGCCATGCCGAAGCGCAGCTCTTCCTCGCCCGGCGCCGCGGCCGCGCGGTGGGCAGGATCTCGGCGCAGGTCGACCGGCTCGTGCTCGAGCATATGGGCGCGGGCACCGGCCAGTGGGGCATGCTGGAGGCGGCCGACGAGGAGAGCGCGCGGGCGCTGATCGCGGCGGCGGAGGCGTGGCTGCGGGCGAAGGGCATGACCCGCGCGCTCGGACCCTTCTCGCTCTCGATCTGGGACGAGCCGGGCCTGCTGATCGAGGGCTTCGACCATCCGCCGATGGTGATGATGGGCCACCACCGGCCCGAATATGCCGGCTGGGTCGAGGCGACGGGCTATGCCAAGGCCAAGGACCTCTACACCTACGAGGTCGAGATCGCGAAGCCCTTCCCGCCCTTGATCCAGCGCATCATCGCCTCGGGCGAGCGCAACCCGCGCATCCGCATCCGCCAGGCGGTCAAGAAAAGGTTCGACGAGGAAGCCGCGATCGTGCTCGGCATATTGAACGACGCCTGGTCGGACAATTGGGGCTATATCCCGCTGACCGACGCCGAGATCGCTTATGCCGGCAAGAAATTGAAGCCGATCGTGCGCGAGGATCTGGTGCTGATCGCCGAACATGATGCCGGCGACGGCGTGGGTTTCGCGCCGGTCGCGTTCATGATGGGGCTCCCCGACGTCAACGAGTTCATCCGCGACCTGGGCGGCAGGCTGCTCCCGTTCGGCTGGGCGAAACTGCTGTGGCGGCTGCAGCGGATGCGGCCCCGCGGCGGGCGGGTGCCGCTGATGGGCGTGGTCAGCCGGCTCCACGCCTCGCGGCTCGCCAGCCAGCTCGCCTTCATGATGATCGAGCGGATCCGCGTCGCCGGATCCGAGCATTACGGGATCGTCCGCGGCGAGATCGGCTGGGTGCTCGAGGACAACGGGCCGATGAAGGCGATCGCGGAAGCCGTCGAATGCCGGATCAACCGTGTGTACAGAATCTACGAACGGGCCTTGTGAGGGGAGAGAGCGAATGCTGAAGAGGATGGGGATCGCGATCGGAGCGGCGCTGCTGGCGCTGGGCGGCCTTGCGGGCGGCGCCGCCGTGCCGCAGGCGGAAGCGCAGGCGGGGCCGCGGGTCGACCGCGCCTTCCTGCTCGGGCGCTGGACCGACACCGACGATTGCGCGAACAATTGGGTCGAGTTCACCCCCGACGGCGGTTTCGTGACCAACGGCGGCGCCCGCGGGCGGTGGACCCTGGTCGGCAACGTGCTTTCCTTCATCGGCGAGCGGACGGTCGTCGCAACCGTGCGCGCCACCAACCGCAACACAATCACCCTCACCCATCCCGACGGCTCGGTGGGCGGCTCGACCCGCTGCGCCTCGGGCCGCTGGCGGGAGGTGCCGCCCGTGCCGACGACCGCCGCGGCGGTGCTGGCGATGAGCCGGCCGTTCGACCGGGCCTTCCTGCTCGGGCGCTGGACCGACACCGGCGACTGCAACGAGATCATCCAGTTCCTCCCCGACGGCCGCTTCATCGTGCCGACCGGCAGCGGGCGCTGGCGGCTGAACGGGGAGCAATTGAGCTTCATCGGCGGCACCACGATCACGGCGCGGGCGCGGGCGGTCGGGCGCGACCGCATCCTGCTCATCCACCAGGATGGGACGATCGGCCAGTCGCTGCGTTGCTGAGCCGTCACAAAGCGCTTTTTCCCGCGGATTTCCGTCGCTATGATCGGCCGCGCAACGACCGCCAGGGGGCTTTTTCCATGCACATGATCCTGAAAGTGACCGCCGCCGCCGCCGCGATCGCCGGCCTCAGCGCCTGCGACATGCTCGGCCTCAACCGCAACGACAATGCCGGCGGCAACAGTGCGAACACCGTCGCCGCCACCAACGCGAGCTCCAACGCCTCCGCGGACACCGGCGGCAAGGACCCCGCCGCCGCCGCCGGCAGCAACGCCGCGACTCCGGCCGCGGCGCCGTTCACCGGCCAGGTCACGCGCGACTTCCTGGTCGGGCGCTGGACCGACAATAATGACTGCACCTCGACCATCGAGTTCCGCGTCGACGGCCGCTTCATCGCGCCCACCGGCGAGGGCCTGTGGGTGCTCGACGGCGAGCGCCTGACCTTCCAGGGCGCGCGCACGATCAGCGCCCGCGTCCAGGCGCCCGACGCCAACACGATCATGCTGATCCACGACGACGGCACGGTCGGCCGCTCGACCCGCTGCACCTGATTCCGGACGGCGCGAGAACGCGAAGCACGGGCCGGGTCTCCGCAGGGAGGCCCGGCCCGCTGCTTTTGGGGGTATGCGGAAAGTTGGGGACAGTTACCAGTGCGCAAGTTGGGGACAGTTACCAGTAACTGTCCCCTTGCGGAGCCGGACGCCGGGCGCGTGCGTTGAGGCAGGGACAGGGCGTGCGCCGCGGTCGCGGCCGGTAACGAGGAGTATCGCGATGAAGCTCAACAACCTGTTCTGGGGACTGGCGGCGGCGGGCCTGCTCGGCGCGCCGGCGGCGGCGCAGAAGCCGGACGGCCGCAGCGGCGGCGTCGCCGGCGAGATCGCCCGCGACATCGAGGACGCGGCGGACGCGATCGGCACCGTCGGCGACGCGGTCGCCAACGGCGTCGGCCGGATCCGCTATCGCGGCGCCGAGCGCTTCGCGATCCGCCGCTGCGCGCCCAGGGTCGAGCGCTACGGCCGGATGCAGGTCGAGCAGGTCGCCCCCTACGGCCGGCGCAGCATGCGCGTCTACGGCACCGCCGGAGCGGCCACGGTCTCCTATCGCGGCGTAGAGCCCCGCGCCTTCGCCTGCACGGTGCGCGACGACGGCCGGGTGCGGCTCAGCACAAGGCGGCTGGGCTGAGGGTGGGGACAGGAGGTTGGGGACAGTTACTGGTAACTGTCCCCTTTTTCACGGTCCCTTTTTCAGCCGAGCAGGCGCAGGGCGTAGACGCGGACGTCCTCCGGCCAGTCTGCAACGAGCGCCTCGAGGCGCTCGGCGTCGCCGCGGTAGAGGGCGCGGAGGGCCTCCTCGTAGCCGGGGCGGTCGCCGCAACGGTCCGACATGAAGCGGTAGGCCGCGTCGCGCCGCGCTTCGGGCGAGGGCGCCGACCTGGCCGCCTCGTCGACCAGCCTGCGCAGCGCCGGCGAAGCGCCGCCGCGCTGGCGCGACAGCCATTCCCACTGGCGCGGCAGCAGGGTCACCTCGCGGGCGACGACGCCGAGCTTGGGCCGGCCGCGGCCGCGCGGCTGCGCGGCTGCGGCGGCGCCCCGATAATCGAGATCGACGACGCGGCCGCTCTCGTCGTCATAGGCGCGGATCGCGGCCTGGTCCGAGGCCGGCCACCGCTCCGCCATCAGGCGCGTGACTTCGGCGGGCGACCCGCGCGCGATCGCCGCGTCGCCGAGAAAGGCCGTGATCGTCTCCACTGAATTCGCTCCTCGAAAGATTTGGAGCCTTTAACCCGGGTGGAATTCCGGAGTCAATATCGTCCGGGTGAAATCGGGGACAGTTACCAGTAACTGTCCCCACGGGTGGTCCCCCTCCCCATGCGTCGCAAGGGGAGGAATTCCCCCTTCAGCGCCCGGCGAGGAAGGCGGCGAGCTCGCGGCGGAAGGCTTCGGGGGCGTCCCACATGATGAAATGATAGGATTCGGGGATGCGCACGACGCGCGCCTGAGGGGTGGCTGCGAAGGAGGCGCGGTAGAAGGCCTCCATCTGCTCCCCGCTGACCGGCGCGCCGGGCGGATGCACCCAGAGCACGGTCAGCGGCACCTGGATCCGGGGCAGCTCCGGGCGAAGGTCGGTGGTGATCAGATCGTACATCGCCTGGCCGGAGACGGCGGGGTCGCTGGCGAGGGAATCGGCGACCGCCTGCGGGCGCATCGCTTCGGTGCGGACCATGCCGGCGATGGTCTGCTCGATCTGGGCGCGGCGGGCGTCGCCGGCGCCCGACGCGATCGCGGCGCGGAGCTGCGCGGCGACAGGACGGATCGTCTCCGCCGTCGCGGCCGGGCCGCCGAACAGGCTGCCGAGGAAGGGCGCCATGTCGACCACCATCACCCGCGACACAAGCTCGGGATGGCGGGCGGCGACCATCATCGCGAGGCTGCCGCCGAGCGAGTGGCCGACCAGAGCCGGACGCTCCAGGCCCGCCTGGGCGATGTAGCGCGCGATCTCCTCGGCGACCGGGGCGACCACCGGTCCGGAGGCGTTGGCGCCGGGCGGGCGGCCGGCGAAGCCGGCGACATGGACGATATGGTAGCGATAGCCGGGCAGCGCCGCGACCGTGCTCTCCCAGACCGCGGGCGACGAGCTGAGGCCGGGGATGAGGACGACGTCCGGCCCCTCGCCACGCACGGTGACGCCGATCCGGTCGCTGGCGAAGGCGGCGCGCGGCGCGTCGGCGGTGGCGCAGGCGGCAGCCAGCGGGAGCAGCAGGAGGGCGAGGAACAGGCGGATCATCGGGCAGTGCCTTTCGCGCGAACGGAACTAAGCGACGGCTACACCCGCGGCGCGCGGCGTCAAGTTGCTCCCCATCGCTTGCGATGGGGAGGGGGACCATGCGGAGCATGGTGGAGGGGTAAAAGGCTCGGAATTGGCGGAATGAGCGCCCGACGCTGTGAGGCCGAGACAGTTACCCCTCCACCACCCTTCGGGTGGTCCCCCTCCCCATGCCTTCGCATGGGGAGGAACTCAGATGCCTCCGCTGAACGTGTCGCATTGGGCGGGGTCGGCGGTCTCGATGCCGCGGCGGAGCCAGGCCATGCGCTGGGCCGAAGTGCCGTGGGTGAAGCTTTCGGGCGCGACCCGGCCCTGGGACCGGCGCTGGATGGTGTCGTCGCCGATCGCCTCGGCGGCGCGCATCCCCTCCTCGAGGTCGCCCGGCTCCATCCGGTCGCGGTTGCGGCCGGCCCAGACGCCGGCATAGCAATCGGCCTGGAGCTCGACCCGGACCTGCATCGCATTGCCCTCGGCGGGCGAAAGCCGCTGCTGATCGCGATGGGCGCGGTCGAGCACGCCGGTCAGCTGCTGGACGTGGTGGCCGACCTCGTGGGCGATGACATAGGCCTGGGCGAAATCACCGGCGGCGCGGAAGCGGGTCTGCAGCTCGTTGAAGAAGGCGGTGTCGAGATAGATGCTGTTGTCGCTCGGGCAGTAGAAGGGCCCCATCGCGGCCTGCGCGGTGCCGCAGCCGGACTGGCCGGTGCCGCCGTAGAAGGTGAACAAAGCCGGGCGGTAGCTCTCCCCGCGCTCCTGGAACAGGCGGCCCCAGGTGTCCTCGGTCGAGGCGAGCACGCGGCAGGAGAAGGAGCTGACCGCGTCCTTGGCGCAGGCCCGCTGCGCCTCGCTGCCGCCTCCCGCGCTTTGCCCCGCGGCGCCCTGCTGGTGGGGCGCGACGACGCCGCTGCCGGTGCCGCTGCCGCTCATCATCTGCAGAGCGCAATAGCCAAGGCCGAGGAGGAGGACGCCGCCGATGCCGAAGCGGCTCAGGACCAGGCCGAACAGCAGGCCGAAAATGCCGCCGCCGCCGCCGAAGCCGCCGCCGCCGAACCCCATTCCGCGCTGGTCGCGGACATTGTCGCTGAAGCGAAAGTCGTCGAGACGCATGGCACCGGCCTTTCGGGGAGAGGATGGCGCGTCAATGCGCGGGGCGCGGCGGAGGTTGCAAAGGGGGGCGCGGGCGGGGCATGGACCACCTCCCGCTCATCCTGAGGAGGGACTGAGCCTTGGCGAAGGCCCGTCTCGAAGGACCTTGGCGCGTCCTTCGAGACGCCGCTTCGACTTCGCTCAGCGGCTCCTCAGGATGAGCGGAGATTGTGCACCTCGGGAGTTACCCATTTCCATGTTCCTCCAAGGCAAGACCGCGCTCGTCACCGGATCGACCTCGGGCATCGGCCTCGCCATCGCCCGCGCGCTGGCGGCGGAAGGCGCCCAGCTCATCCTCAACGGCTTCGGCGACCCCGCCGAGATCGACCGGATCCGCGGCGAGCTCGGCGCGCGCCACAGCCCCGCCGACCTGACCAGGGCCGAGGCGATCGAGGAGATGATGGCCGAAGCGGGGGAGGTCGACATATTGGTCAACAATGCCGGCACGCAGCATGTCGCGCCGATCGACCAGTTCCCGCCGGATAAATGGGACCTGATCATCGCATTGAACCTCAGCGCCGCGTTCCACACCATCCGGCTGGCACTGCCGGCGATGAAGGCGAAGGGGTGGGGCCGGGTGATCAACACCGCCTCGGCGCACAGCCTGGTCGCGAGCCCGAACAAGGCGCCTTACGTGGCCTCCAAGCACGGCATTGCCGGGCTCACCAAGGCGGTCGCGCTGGAGACGGCGACGAGCGGAGTGACGGTGAATTGCATCAGCCCGGGCTATGTCTGGACCTCGCTGGTCGAGAACCAGATCCCGGACACGATGAAGGCGCGCGGGCTCAGCCGCGAGCAGGTGATGAACGACGTCCTCCTCGCCGCCCAGCCGACCAAGCAGTTCGTCACCGTGGATCAGGTCGCGGCTTTGGCCGTCTTCCTCTGCCGCGACGAGGCGAGCGCGATCACCGGCGCGAACCTCAGCATGGACGGCGGCTGGACCGCGGCCTGAGCGGCGGCTGGCGCGATCAGGACCAGCCGTAGCGCGTCCCCGGGAAGGGCAGGCGCAGCTGATGGCCGACCGCCGCGAGCGCGGCCTGGACGGCCGGCCGCGCGCGCAGACGGGCGAAGTCCTGCTCGCGCCGCTGCGCCGCGGCGGGCAGCGCGACCGGCAGCGGCTCATAATCCTGGAGCCAGAGGATCGCGTCGTCGCGCTCCTCCTCGCTGCCCAAGGCGGCGACGAGGATCCTCTCCGCCGCTTCGAAATCGCCGCGGCAGAGCTGCATCTGGAGCATCGCCGCGCGATTGGCGGCGGCCTTCTCCTCCATCCGGCCGATCCAGCGCGCCGCCTCGGCGCTGCGCCCGAGGTCGATGGCCGAACAGGCGGCCGCCGACCAGATCCACATCCGGCCATAGTCGCTGGCCTGGGAGACGTCGGCGATGCGCTGGGCGTGGGTCAGCGCTTCCTCGGCCCGGCCGAGCCCCGACAGGGTGCCGACATAATTGATGATCGGGCTGATCAGATGGGGATTGGCCTCGAGGTCCATCGCCGCGAGCGGGCGCATCAGCTCCAGCCCCTCCCGGATCTCGCCGTTCGCGATCAGGGAATAAGCGGCCTCGTTGATCAGCCAGAGCCCTTCCGGATGGCGATCGACGACCAGCCGCACCTCCGCCATCATCGGCAGCAGCAGGGCCAGCACGTCGCGGTCGCGGCCGACCGAACGGAGGAAGACGACGCGGTCGACCAGGCGGGCGGTGTCATCGGGCACGGCGGCGAGGCGGGCCGCGGTCACGCGATCCTCCTCGGCGATCGCGGCGCGCAGGCGCGCGAGCCGGTCGATGCCGGGCTGGGCCGGGTCGTAGCGCCGGGCGGTGATCAGCCGGAGGACGGCCTCGACGCCTTTGACCTCGCCCGCGACCCTCCCGGCGGCGGCGAGATCACCGCGCTGGATATGGCGGTCGATAACGACCAGGCGGAGCGCGTCGGCGTCGAGCGGCGATCCCTCCGGCCCGGGCCAGCCGATCCCGAGCAAAGCCTCGGCATAAAGTGCGGGCGCGGCCTCGCCGCCGCTGCGCAGCTCCCTCAAGTCCCAGCCGACCTGTTCCGTCGACAGCGCCGCGATCAGCCAGCTGCGCTCCTCGGGCCGGTCGGCGGCGCGCGCCGCCTGCGCGACCAGCTCGGCCATCCTCGCGTAGCGGCGCGCCCGGCGGGCGGCGAAGATGCCGGGCTCGTAGGAGGCCACCTCCGCCGGGCGCATCCGGACCAAAGCCCCGGCCGCCGCCTCGGCCTCATCGTGACGGCCCGCCGCGGCCAGAGCGAAAGCGAGAAAGCTGCGGCGGTTCAGGCGCAGCTCGGTCTCCTCGCCCGGTTCCGCCAGCACCACCTGCAGGCTGTCGGCGACGGTGGCGGCATAAGCCGCATCGGCGAGCATCCGCTCGAGGTCGAAGCCGTCCAGCACAGCCTCGGCGGCGCGCAGCCGGTCCGAAGGCGGGGTCGTGATCGACACGACCGGCGGCGGCGGCTCCCGCTGGGCGGCCGCCGCGGCGCCGACGCAGCTCAAGGCGATCGCCAGGTTACGAAACAGCTGCATGTCCGGCCTCCGCGCCACCCTTCAGACCGAGGACTAGCCGATGGCGGCGCCGGCGCAAGCGCCGCCGCGCGGACGCGCCGCTTCCTTTTTCGCGGCGGGGATGCTTTGAGAGGGAATGCTGACGCCCTTCTTGCTTCTTGCTTTCGCCGCCGCCCAGCCCCAGCCCGGCTGCATGCTTCCCGAGCAGGGCTGCGCCCGCCCGCGCGGGGAGCGGGCGCGGACGTGGCGGGAGACGGCGACGGACGACGACCGGCGGCGGCTGCGGCTGTGGCGCGACTCGTTCGTCGAGGCGCTCAGCGAGGCGCGGGCAGCGGGGCACGCGGACGAGATCGCGCGGGAGGGGGCGTTGCTCGATCCCGACTCGGCGCTGGCGGGCGCGCGGCTGCCGGTGGGCGACTATCGCTGCCGGACGCTGAAGCTGGGCAGCCAGGGGGAGGGCGGCCTCACCTACACTCCCTATCCGGCCTTCCGCTGCCGCGTCGGCCCGGGGGCGGACGGGCGGATGCATTTCACCAAGCTCAGCGGCTCGCAGCGGCCGGTCGGGCGGCTCTACGAGGAGCATGACCGGCGCCAGATCTTCCTCGGCACGATGCAGCTCGGCGACGAGGCGCGGGCGCTGCGCTACGGCCGCGACCCGGAGCGCAACATGGCCGGGATCGTCGAGCGGATCGGCGAGCGGCGCTGGCGGATCGTCTTTCCCTATCCGCATTTCGAATCGACGCTGGACGTGATCGAGCTGGTGCCGGCTTCCTGAAAGGCCCATCCATGTTAAGAAGCCGCCTCCTCGCCGCTTTGCTGGTGACCGCCTTGACCACCGCCCCCGCCGCCGCCGATCCGCTCGCCGAGGCCGTGCGCGGCGACCTGCCGGCGCTGATGGCGCTCTACCGCGATCTCCACGCCCATCCCGAGCTCAGCATGCAGGAGACCCGCTCGGCGGGGCTGCTGGCGGCGGAGGCGCGGCGGCTCGGCTTCGAGGTCACCACCGGGGTGGGGCAGACCGGCGTCGTCGCCGTGCTGCGCAACGGGCCCGGGCCGACCCTGCTGATCCGCGCCGACATGGACGCGCTGCCGGTCGAGGAGCGAACCGGCCTGCCCTTCGCCAGCCGCGCCCGCGGCACCACCCGCGAGGGCGCCGACACTGGCATCATGCACGCCTGCGGCCACGACACCCATATGAGCGCCTGGGTCGGCACCGCCCGGCGGCTGGCGGCGATGCGCAGCCAGTGGTCGGGCACTTTGGTGATGATCGCCCAGCCCGGCGAGGAGATCGGCGCCGGCGCGCGGGCGATGATCGAGGACGGCCTGTTCACCCGCTTCCCGCGCCCGACCCATGCCATCGCCTTCCACGATTCCGCGAGCCTTCCCGCCGGCGTGATCGGCTATGCGGTCGGGCCGGCGCTGGCCAATGTCGATTCGGTCGACATCGAGGTGCGCGGCGTCGGCGGGCACGGCGCCTATCCGCACACCACCCGCGACCCGATCGTGCTCGCCAGCCGGATCGTGATGGCGCTGCAGACCCTGGTCAGCCGGGAGAACAACCCGCTCGAGCCCGCGGTCGTCACCGTCGGCAGCTTCCAGGCCGGGACCAAGCACAACATCATCTCCGACCATGCCAATCTGCAGATCACGGTCAGGAGCTTCACGCCCGAGGTGCGCCGGCTGCTGCTCGACGGCATCGGCCGGATCGCGCGCGGCGAGGCGATCGCCGCCGGCGTGCCCGAGGACCGGATGCCCGTGGTGACGATCCGCGAGGGCGAATATACGCCGGCGACGGTCAACACCGATCCGTTCACCACCGCCGTCGCGGCGATATTCCGCGCCCGCTTCGGCGCGGAGCGGGTGCGGCAGGTGCCGCCGGTGATGGGCGGCGAGGATTTCGGCCGCTTCCATCTCGCCGATCCGAATATCCAGAGCCTGATCTTCTGGGTCGGCGGCGTCCCCGAGGCGCGCTGGCGCGAGGCGGGGGGCGACCCGGCGCGGCTGCCGTCGCTGCACAGCCCCTTCTGGGCGCCCGAGGCGGAGACGGTGATCGCGACCGCCACCGAAGCGATGGTGACCGCGGCATTGGGGATTTTGCGGGCGCGCTGAAACGATGAAAGATGCCACGCCCCTGCGGTCCCGTCGCTGACGACCTCTGCAGGCCCGGTGGACAACACGGTGATCTCACTGGCAACGTCGAGGACGGCTGCTCCAAGACCTTGCCGGGCAGGACACAAGCAAGCCCTTGAGTCGACTTAACTTGACAGGAGTCCGAATGCAGAGTGAAATGCGCTCGCTTGGGGGCGGGCAATCGAATGACGGATTTTTCGGGACTTCAACGATTTCTGGAAAATAGTGCGTTTATAGCACTGTTCATTGGGCTGCTGACCATCGTCAGCGTTCAGATGGTAAAGCCCGCGATACGAATGCTTGTTCAGCGGCGGTGCGTCAGAAGATGGCTGCGAAAGCGACAGCGCCATCTAGAAATGAGCATCCAATTTGAAACAGGGGCCGAGTGGCTCCAAAATTACCATCGACTATATCCCGTCCGGCTTAGCAAAACACCGGACTTCCAGCCGGTTGCGGCGACCGAGCTGGCGGAGCTGTCAGGCCAACCCAGTTACCCAATGACAACGGAGATGTTGATGCGGTTGCTCAGCAATCGCGCAACTGCCGCGCTGGAAGCCCCGCATGAGCACCGGTGGGTTTTCAACGTCTTCACGGCCGGAGCTTCCTCGGTGGACCGGGCAACAGCCCTTGAACTCGACCGGATCCGCAACGCAGATCCTGGCGCCCTCGCATCCGTCGCCGCGTCGGGCGATGAATCCCATCCCGATCCGGGGGGCTTTACGACGGCCGTCGCGGCCGTACGAGCGAACCTCGCAGCCGAATGCGAGCGCAACCTCGATGAATTGCAACTGGAAATACATTCAACCTGGAGGAATCGCGGTCGTCTCGTTTCGCTCGTGACGGGGTTCGGGATCGCATTCATCGTCGGCCTCATTTCCGGCGCGATAGACACCAAGCTCGTGCTGATCGCCCTGGTGGCGCCGGCCATCGCCGCGATCGTATTTGTGACGTTCGCCCTTTTCGAATGGATTCGAGACATTTTCGCAAATCACGCCGCAATTGGACTGTCGCTTTCGGGGGTACTCTTCCTCTCCGCGACGATGGGCTCCGTCATGCTTGTTGTGGGAGCATCTCACATGGAGCCGTTGCGGGGCCGCGAACAGATCCTGCCTCTGCTTGCAATCGGCGGGCTCGCCGGAATCGGCGCGGCCTTGTTGTACGAGCTGGGCAAGACGGTTGTCATGCGTCGTCGATGACCACGCAATGCCGATCGACGCGCGCGCTCTAAGAGGATTGCTGGCCCCGCCGAGGAGCTATCCGGCCCTTGGATCGATCTCGGTTCGAACGACCAGCGTCGGAGGCCCGGTTCGGGACGCGAAGGTCAGCCCGCCGCGACTGTTCTGCAACCACAATCGGATTCTCATGCTCGTCCACGGCTTTGCGGTGAACGAGCAGGATGCACGACAGCGTTTCGCGGATTTCCGGTCACATCTTCCAGCGCCCTATCGCAGCGAAACCGCAGAAGTGCTTTGGCCCGGCGACATGCGCGGTGCGACCATCCATTCCGTGGAGACTGGCGGCGTCGGGGGACGAATCGCATCCGTGCTCGCTTATCCTTTCCAGCTGAGCCGGGCCAAGGCGAGTGCACGGCGGCTCATGAGGCGGATGAGAGATGAACTGGACCAGCGGGCAAAGTTGGTCGCTGCCGGCAGCCCCTTCCGGCCGCTCGAACTGTCCGTGGTGGCACATTCGCTCGGCTGCCTAGTGGTATTGGAGCTTCTAAAAGCACTGGAAGCGCGGCCGAAATACGAGATGCGACTCTCCGTCATCGCGCTCATGGCCGCAGCCGTGCCGCAATACCGCCTGCGGGACGACGATTTCGGCAGCAGGCTGGCGGAGGCGCGGCGCCTCCTCGTTTATTATTCGGAAGCTGACAAGGTCCTCGCCGTCGCCTTCGGACCCGGGCAGAGCCTCCAATGGCGCTTCCCGCAGGGTTTGCGGAATAGGGCAGCCGTCGGGCTTGTCGGGTGCGGACGGCCCTTCCGCAATGCGATAGAGCAGCGCGGCAATCGCGGACATGGGGACTATTGGAACGACGAGAAAATCACACGGGACGTCGCCGCCGCTTTGGAAGAAACGCGCCCGCTGCTCCTCCGGCGCGCCATGAGCCCGGGCCGCGCCTGCCCCGTCAGGAAAATGGACGGCTTCCGTTGAGGGCGGCGGCCCAGGGCGATCGCGCAGCCGAACAAGAGTTCATGCGCCCGTCCCCCAGACCTCGCGCAGGCGCGCGTCGCGGCCGCAGCGGGCGCGATAGTAACGGTAGCGGATCGAATGGCGGCGATAATAATCCTGGTGATAGTCCTCGGCCGGGGTGAAGCGGCCGAGCGGCAGGATCGGGGTGACGACGCGGCCGCCGAGGATGCGGTCGGCCTCGGCCCTGGCCGCCTCGGCGACGCGGCGCTGTTCGTCGCCGGCGACGAAGACGGCGGTGCGGTAGCTGTCGCCGCGGTCGCAGAACTGGCCGCCCGCATCGGTCGGGTCGACGGTGCGGAAAAAATGGCGGACCAGCGCGGCATAGCTGGTGCGGGCGGTGTCGAAGCGGACGCGGACCGCCTCGTAATGGCCGGTGCCCCCGGCCGAAACCTGCTCGTAAGTGGGGTTCGCCGTGTGCCCGCCGGTATAGCCGGAGACCGCGTCGATCACGCCCGGCGCATGCTCGAAGTCCGATTCGGTGCACCAGAAGCAGCCGCCCGCGAACACCGCGGTGCCGATGCGCTCCGCGGGCACGTCGACCTGCGCCCGCGCCGCCGGCTCGCCGCCGCAGCTCCACAGCAGCAAGGCGAGCAGCAAAGCGACGAGGCCCCTCATCCGCGCAGCGCCTTGCGGATCACCAGCTTCAGGCCGGACCAGGTCTCGTCCACGGCGCAGACCTTAACATCGACGAGGCCGTGCGGGAACGCGGCTTCGCGCACCGCATCCTCGCCGACGTCGGTCGCCACTTTCGAAGCCTTCTTCGGCCACGACACCCAGATCGTGCCGGCCGGAGCGAGCAGCGGCCGCAGCGCGGCTAGTCCCTCTTCGAGCTCCGCGCGGGAGGCGACGAAGATGTGCGCGAGGTCCAGCCCCGGCTCCGGCTCGGCGGCAAACACGACGCCGGGCATCTCGGCCTCGATCTCGGCGCGAACGCTTTCGGGCATGCCGCGCGCGTAAGCGCGCTGCCCCGGCTTCAGCCCCAGCTTGGCGGCGAGGCTGCGGCCGGAATAGCCGACGGACATCAGCGGGAGCCTTGGTCTTGGTCGCGGCCGCGGCGCCACACCAACCGGACGATGGCGAGCAGAATGGCGGCTGCAAGCACCAGCGGGACCATCGACACTATCCACACGCCTGCCGGGAGCACGAAATCATGGCCGGACGGGACGAGATAGCCGACCGCCTCCATGGGAATGCCGAGCATCTCGGAAACCGGACCGGGGACGTCGAGGAGAAACAGCGCGAGGATGAGCAGGACGATGCTCGCGCCGATGAGGAAGAGGAAGGCCGGGAACAGGCTCCTTGTCAGCGTCCTGGTGTCGCGTTCGCAGAAGGACAGGGCAGCGGCCGCGCAGGGCACGAACAACAGGCTCCCGATCGGCCAGGGATGGCCGCTCACGAGCAAGGTAGCGGTGGCGCCGGAAGCGAATGAGGAAGCGAGCAAGGCAAGACCTGCCCTGAGTGCTGCCATCAGCCGCGCCCCGTGGCGCGGGCGATGGCGGCTTCGAGGTCGACGATCCGGTAGGGCTTGGCGACCAAAGGGACGTCGGTGTGGGGGCCGCAGCCGTCGGCGCCGTAGCCGGTGGTGAAGATGAAGGGCGTGCCCGCCTGCTTGAGCAAGTCGGCGACGGGAAGGCTGCGGACGCCGTTCAGATTGATGTCGAGCATGGCGAGATCGAAGCCGCCGCGCGCGGCCGCCGCCAGCGCCTCCTCGAGCGTCGCCGCGCTCGCCACCACCGCGCAGCCGATCGCGTCGAGCATGTCCTCAGCGGTCATCGCGATGATCGGCTCGTCCTCGACCAGGAGGATGCGGAGCGGCGCGGAGCCGGCGCTCACTCCTCGTCTCCGCGCGAGGCGGCGTCGGCGAGCGAAGCCTCGATCCGGCAGACCAGCCCGTCGGGGTCGAAGTCCAGCTTGGCAGAGCCGTCGAGGTCGGCGGCGAGCGCGCGCTCGATCATGCGGAAGCCGAAGCCGCGCCGCTCGGGCGGGCGTACCGGCGGGCCGCCCCGCTCGCGCCATAGGATGGTGAGAAGGTCGCCCTTCACCGACCAGTCTACCTCGACCCGGCCTTCGCGGACGGAGAGGGCGCCATATTTGGCGGCGTTGGTGCACAATTCGTGCAGCGCCATCACCAGCGAGACCGCCGCCTTCGGATTGAGCCTGACCGGCGGCCCGTGCCAGGCGATCCGGGCCTCGCCGCCGTCGTGAAGGCCGAGCGTCTCCGCGGCGAGCGCGTCGAGCGTCGCGCCTTCCCAGCTTTCGCGGGTGAGGAGGTCGTGCGCGGCGGCGAGGGCGGCGAGGCGATGCTGGAAAGCTTCGCGCGCCTCGGCCATGTCGCGCCCGTCCTTGAAGCTCTGCAGGGCGAGGCCCTGGACCAGGGCCAAAGTGTTCTTGACCCGGTGGTTGAGCTCGTTGACGAGGAGGCGCTGCCGCTCCTCCGCGCGGCGCCGTTCGGTGACGTCGCGGGCGATGGCGTGGAGCCCGACCGGATTGCCCGCTTTGTCGAGCGTCAGGGTCGAGTTGATGTCCCAATTGAGGTGCTTTCCCGACTTCGAGACGATGATCAGCTCGTGCTGGGTGGTTCCCCCATGCTCGATCTTCTG